>NZ_LZKP01000082.1 GCF_001672895.1 Mycobacterium sp. E740 | reverse complement strand
CCGACACGCACGCTCGCGGCAACCCAGAAGCTAGGGAGCTGAGACACCCGCGCTCATCACCCGCACGGCGCTGATCAGACCGTCTATCAGGTTGCCGTCTTTGAACGACGCGGCGGCGGCCGAGACGCCCAGCGGCGCGGACTCCTCGATGCCTCGGCCCTTCACGTCGTTGCCGTAGACCACCTCGATGGCGCGCTGATTGGGCGACACCGCCAACAGCACGGCATTGTTCGGCGTCGGCACGCTGCCCAGGATCTCGCGCGCGCTCGCCGCGGTGTCTGCGCCGAGGTCGCCGAGATACACGGCGAAACGGGCCTGGGCCGCGCGCGAGCCGTACTTCAGCGCGTCGTCGAGGACGACGAGGTCCTTGGTCGGGAACGGATAGTGCACCGAGAGCTCGCCGGGCTGCGTGACGCCCGAAATCCGCCCGCTGGAGGTGACCACCCAGCCCACGGGCAGATCGGCCGGGTCGACCGTTGCGATCTCACCACTTGCCACTTGCGCCGCCTCCAATCGTCGCCGGGTGAGCACCGTGACCCGCCGAGTGGCCAGCCGAGTGACCATGGTCGGCAGGCTCGTCGGACGCCCACAGGATCGGCGGATGCGTCCACTGCTCGGATAGTTTGTACGTCGCCGGATGCGGGCCCTTGCGCTTCTTGCCGACACCCCAGATCAGTACGGCAAGCACGGCCGTCAACCCGAGCGGCACCAGAATCAAGAGCGCATGTGTCAGTGCGGTGCTCACGAAAGCAAACGGTATACCAGCCGCGATTACGCCGCGCCTTCGCCTAGGTATCGCACCCATACCGGATCGAGTTCCTTCAGGCTCGACAGCAACCGCCAGTGCTGTCCCTTCGGCGGAACCGGAACCGTGCGCAGGGCCCAGCCGAGCTCCGCGAGCAGCCGATCGGCTTTGCGGTGGTTGCACGTCGAGCAGGCCGCCACGCAGTTCTCCCACGAGTGGGCTCCGCCGCGGCTACGCGGCACCACGTGGTCGACGGTGTCGGCCTTGGCGCCGCAGTAGGCGCACCGGAACCGGTCACGGTGCATCAGGGCCGCACGCGTCATCGGGATGCGCGCGCGGTACGGCACCCGGACGTAGGACCGCAACCGGATCACCGACGGCACCACGATGGAGCGGGTGGCGGAGTGGATCACCGGCCCGCTCGGGTCGTCGTGCACCACGTCGGCCTTGCCGCACATCAGCATGATGACCGCCCGGCGCATCGGCAGAGCGGTCAACGGTTCGTAGGTGGAGTTCAGCAGGAGGACACGGCGGCGGCCCCAGATCGAGGCCTCGGTGGTACTCGGCGGATGGATGTCGACGCTGCGCAGCACGCGAGCCTGCGCGCCTGGTACCACCGACCCGGCCAGGGCCGTCGCGGCACCGGGGCTCCGCTGACCGGTCCTTCTGGACGGGCCTTTCCTGCGATGCGCCATACGTCCTCCGAGGAGACAGTTCACCACGGATTCCTGACAATCGCACGACAATTCTTGGCGTGTTCGCAGGTCAGTCCCGTGAACATCGGGTGACTCGACCGGCTGACCTGGCCAATGAAGCAACAAGGAACAATGGTGGCGTGACCCAGCCACAGGTGTCGTTCTACGACGAAGTCGGTGGCCACGAGACGTTCCGCGCGATCGTGGCGCGGTTCTACGAGTTGGTCCGCGAGGACGAGATTCTTCGACCGCTCTACCCCGAGGAGGATCTCGGACCCGCCGAGGTCCGCCTGCGGATGTTTCTGGAGCAGTACTGGGGCGGCCCGCGCACCTATTCCGACCAGCGCGGGCACCCGCGGCTGCGGATGCGTCACGTCCCGTTCAGGATCGGGTACCTCGAGCGCGACGCGTGGCTGCGCTGCATGCACTCCGCGATCGCTGAGATCGATTCCCAGACTCTGGACGACGAACACCGCAGAGAACTGTTGGCCTACCTCGAGATGGCCGCCGACTCGATGGTGAACTCGCCGTTCTGATGCCGCCGTGGTGGTCGCGCGCGCTGTTCTACCAGGTCTATCCGCGCTCGTTTCAAGACAGCGACGGTGACGGTGTCGGGGACCTCGACGGCGTGACCGCGCGGTTGGACTACCTCAAGGCGCTCGGGGTTGACGCGATCTGGCTCAACCCGGTGATGGTCTCGCCGATGGCCGACAACGGCTACGACGTCGCCGATCCGCGCGACGTCGACCCGCTGTTCGGCGGCATGGCCGCACTGGACCGCCTGATCGCCGCCGCGCATCGCGCGGGCCTGAGGGTGACGATGGACCTGGTGCCCAACCACACCAGTTCGGCGCATCCGTGGTTCCAGGCCGCCCTCGCCGCGAGCCCCGGCAGTCTCGAGCGGGAGCGATACATCTTCCGCGACGGCACCGGGCCCGGCGGTGGTGGGCCGCCGAACAACTGGCACTCGATCTTCGGCGGTCCGGCGTGGACACGGGTGACCGAAGCCGACGGCAGTCCCGGCCAGTGGTACCTGCATCTGTTCGACGCAGAGCAGCCCGACCTGAACTGGGACAACCCCGAGGTGTTCGACGACCTCGAGAAGACTTTGCGGTTCTGGCTCGACCGCGGCGTCGACGGGTTCCGCATCGACGTCGCACACGGCATGGCCAAGCCGCCCGACCTGCCCGACATGCCGGCGCCCAAGCCCGAGATGTTGCTCGCTGAGATGGACGAGGACCCCCGGTTCAACAACGACGGCGTGCACGAGATCCACCGCAGCATCCGCCGGGTGTTCGACGACTACCCCGAAGCCGTTGCGGTCGGCGAGATCTGGGTTTACGACAACGAACAATTCGCCCGCTACGTGCGCCCCGACGAACTGCATCTGGGCTTCAACTTCCGACTGCTGCGCGCGACGTTCGACGCGGCCGACATCCGCGATGCTACCGAAAATTCCCTCGCGGCAGCTGAATTGGTCGACGCCGCGCCGACCTGGACCCTGGCCAACCACGACGTCGACCGCGAGCCGACGCGGTTCGGCGGCGGCAGCGTCGGTTTGGCCCGCGCGCGGGCAATGGCGTTGGTCATGCTCGCGCTGCCGGGAGCGGTATTCGTCTACAACGGTGAAGAACTCGGCCTGCCGAATGTCGACCTGCCCGACGAGGCGCTGCGGGATCCGGTCTGGGAGCGGTCCGGGCATACCCGGCGTGGGCGCGACGGCAGCCGAGTTCCGATGCCGTGGCACGGCAACACTCCCCCGTTCGGGTTCTCCGACAATCCCGACACCTGGTTGCCGATGCCGCCGCAGTGGGCGGAGCTGACGGTGGCCAAGCAGCTCGACGATCCGACGTCGACGCTGACGCTGTTCCGGCGTGCCTTCGAACTGCGCTCTGGCCGTCCCGAATTCGACGGGTCGATCGAGTGGGTATCCTCCCCGGCGGACACACTGATGTTCCGCCGCGGCAGCGGGTTGCTGTGTGCGCTCAACGCCGGCCCCCGAACGGTCGCCCTGCCCGACGGCGAGATCCTGCTCACCAGCGGGCCGTTGGCCGACGGTGCGTTGCCGCCGAACACCGCCGCCTGGCTGGTGTAACCCCCTGCCCGCGCGAGCGTGCGTGTTTGCGCACGACACGCCGGGATCGTCAGCGGTTCGCGCACACTCGCGTCATGACGAGCGTGCTCAAAGTGCTGTTCGGGCGCGGCGTGTCGTGTGCAAACACGCACGCTCGCGCCCTCGAGAAGTTAGTTAGCGCAATACCACTGCGGGATCGCCGCGGCGGCGATACACCGAACCGAACCGAGCGTCGATGCGCAGCCACGTCGGAGAAACACGCACCCGCACCATCTCATCCCCTGCGAGCTCGGCACCGGACTGCGGCAGGAAACCCATTGCCGTCAAGGCGAATACACAGCGCATCGGAACACCCACGCGCTCAGGACCGGAACTGACCGCGACGACCTCCTGGTCGAGCAGCGACACCGGTGGCCCCTGACTGCTGGAGTGTTCCTTGGCCAGGTCGCTCCCACGCTGCGCCAGGTCGAGCACGACGCGGGCGGGCACGTCGTCGAGATGCGCGAATCCGGTGTCGGGAGGCAGAGCCCCGCGCCAGGCGGAGTCCATCGCGAAGCCCGGGTCGACGCGGCCGTCGTCCGCCATCGAACGCAGACCCGCGACCAGCGCGTCAGCACCCGTCGACATGTCGGGCGGGCTCACCCTGCCCCTGGCCACCCGGCTGGCCAGCACATCGAGACCCGTTGCGACCCAGGCCGTCACGAAGCCGTCCGACCGCTGGCGCAGCCTGATCACCGCCGCGTCGTCGAGGTGCATCGCTCGCTCGGCGAAGGTCTCCAAGTCTGCGCGGTCCGTCGGATCGGCCAGCCAGAGGCCTCGCTCCGCTCCGGTCATCGCGTCCAGCTCTGCAGGTAGTCTCGCTGCTGCTCTGAAAGCCGTTGTAACCGCCGCTCTTTGATGTGCACCGCGGCCAACTGCGTCTCGGCGATCACCGCTGGCTTCGTGTCGGGCGACGCGCCCACCGACCGCACCTCGTACCCGATCGTGAAGTCGACGGCGCGCACCCGCTTGGACCACATCGTCACCTGCAGCGGTGAATCGAGCAGTCGCAGCTGCGCCTTGTAGGAGATGCTGACGTCGGCGATGAGCAGCCCAATCGTCTCGATCTCGGGGCCGAACGGTTCACGCAGGAAAGGAATTCGGGCTTCTTCGAGGATCGTCACCATGGTGGCGTGGTTGATGTGCTGATACATGTCGATGTCCGACCACCGCACATGCACCGGCGCGACAAAACCTCTGCTCACCGTGACGTCCCCGTTCCGCTCGTGCGCGTCATACTGCGGATCTGGCGGGCCGCCACCGACAGCGTCGCCAGGTCGTGCTCGCCGCTTTCATAGATCTCCTTGAGCGTGCGGCGCGCGCGGCCGACCCGCGAGCCGTTCGTCGTCTCCCACTCCTCGATCTTCTCCTCACCGGTCTCCTCCGGCTCGCCGACCGCGAGCACGTCAAGGCACAGCGCGCGCAGCGAGCCGTAGATGTCGTCGCGAATGGCCAACCGCGCCAACGAATGCCAACGGTCGTCGCGCTCCAGCCGCGACACCGCGGTGAGCAGCATGTCGGTGTTGAGGTAGTCCATCAACGCGAAATAGGTGTCGGCCACCTCGGCCGGCTCCCGGTCGACGATGTCGGCGATGTCGATCACGTCGAGCAGGCTGAACTGGTAGAGCCCCGTCGCGACCATGTACGCCAGGTCTTCGGGCACGCCCTCCGACACGAGGTCACCGGCGTCCTTGGCGACGATCGTCTTGTCGTCGCCGCGCAGCCATTCCGACATGCGCGGCGTCAGTGCGCCCACCTTGGCGGCGAACCGGTTGGTTTCTGCCCCGACCGCCAGCGGCTGCGGACGGTAGTTGAGCAGCCAGCGCCCGGCCCGGTCGACCAGCCGCCGCAGATCCAGCGTCATGCGGTCCGTCACCGCCACCGAGACCCCTTTGCCGCCGGCGGCGCGGATCTCTCGCCAGACATCGCCGATGCGGAAGATCGCGTTGGCGGCCGCATAGCTGCGGACCGCGTCCACGGGCCCCACTCCGACGTCCTCGGTGATGCGGTAGGCGTAGGTGATTCCGCTGGTGTCGACCAGATCGTTGACGAGCATCGTGGTGACGATCTCCCGGCGCAGTTGATGACCGCGGATCTCCCTGCTGAACTGCTCACGCAACTTGACCGGGAAGTACCCGGGCAGCCGCGCGGCGAATACTTCCTGGTCGGGAATCTCGCTGCTCAGCACATCGGCTTTGAGCGCCAGTTTGACATGCGCCATCAGCGTCGCGAGTTCCGGTGAGGTGAGCCCGATCCCGATCTCGCTGCGCCGTCGGATCTCTTTCTCCGACGGCAGCGCCTCCAGCTCGCGGTTCAGCCCGCGCTCGGCGACGAAGTCCTTGATCATCCGGGCGTGCACCGGCAGCAGGCTCGCCGCGTTGGCGCGGCTCGTGCCCATCAAGTCGTTCTGATCCTCGTTGTCCTCGAGCACCAACCGCCCGACCTCGTCGGTCATGGACAACAACAGGTCGGTGCGGTCCTCCGGACTGACCTTGCCCGCGGTGACCACCGAGTCGATGAGGATTTTGATGTTCACTTCGTGGTCGGAACAGTCCACGCCAGCTGAGTTGTCCAGCGCGTCGGTGTTGATGCGGCCGCCGGCGAGATCGAACTCGATTCGGCCCCGCGACGTGACCCCGAGGTTGCCGCCTTCCCCGATCACCTTGGCGCGCACCTGATTTCCGTTCACCCGCACAGGATCGTTGGCGCGGTCACCCACATCGGCGTCGGCCTCGGTCTCGGCCTTGATGTAGGTGCCGATGCCGCCGTTGAACAGCAGATCGGCGGGCGCCTTGAGGATCGCCTTGATCAGGTTCGGTGGGGTCAGTTCTTCGACATCGTCGTCGATCCCGAGCGCGGCACGCGCCTGCGGGCTGATCCGAATCGACTTGTGCTCCCTGCTGAATACGCCACCGCCCTCGCTGATCAGCGACGAGTCGTAGTCCTCCCAACTGGACCGCGGCAGGTCGAACAGACGCTTACGTTCCTCCCACGACCGCGCGGCGTCGGGATCGGGGTCGATGAAGATGTGCCGGTGGTCGAAGGCGGCCAGCAGCCGGATGTGCTTGGACAACAACATCCCGTTGCCGAACACGTCACCGCTCATGTCGCCGACGCCGACGACGGTGAAGTCCTCGGACTGAGTGTCCACCCCCATCTCGCGGAAGTGACGCTTGACCGACTCCCACGCACCCTTGGCGGTGATGCCCATCGCCTTGTGGTCGTATCCGACCGAACCGCCGGAGGCGAACGCGTCGCCGAGCCAGAAGCCGTACGACTTCGCCACCTCGTTGGCGATGTCGGAGAACGTCGCGGTGCCTTTGTCGGCAGCGACGACGAGGTAGGCGTCGTCGCCGTCGCGGCGGACCACGTCGGGCGGCGGCACCACATCGCCGGTGGCCTTGTGCACGTTGTCGGTCACGTCGAGCACTCCGGAGATGAACAGCTTGTAGCAGGCGACCCCTTCGGTGCGCTGGGCGTCGCGGTCGGCGCCGGCGTCTCCGGTCGGTGCCGGCGGCTGCTTGACGACGAATCCGCCCTTGGCGCCGACGGGAACGATCACCGCGTTCTTGACGGCCTGCGCCTTGACCAGTCCGAGGATCTCGGTGCGGAAGTCCTCCCGCCGGTCCGACCAGCGCAGGCCACCGCGCGCGACGTACCCGAACCGCAGATGCACCCCCTCCACCCGGGGCGAGTAGACGAAGATCTCGAACTTCGGTCGGGGCAGCGGCAATTCGTCGATGAGGGCGGGGTCGAGTTTGAACGACAGCACATCCTGGCGCCGGGCCGACTTCGGGTTGGTGACGAAGTAGTTGGTGCGCAGCGTGGCCTGGATCATCGAGGCGAACGCCCGCAGCACGCGGTCGGTGTCCAGGCTGACGAGCGCGTCGATGTCGGACGAAACCGCCGCCGCGGCGGCCTGCGCGTCGCGACGCTTCGGCGCACCCTGCTCGGATTCCTCGGCCGGGAAGAACAGCGCCTCGAACAACTCCACCAGTGACCGCGCCGTCTTGGCGTTGTCGTTGACGACCGACTCGATGTGCGACTGACTGTAGGGAAAACCGGCCTGCCGCAGATACTTTGCGTAGCTGCGCAGCACGCTCACCTGCTGCCAGGTCAGCCCCGCGCGCAGCACCAGCTCGTTGAACCGGTCGATCTCCATGCGGCACTGCCAGATCGCGGTCAGCGCATCGGCGAACCGCGCCGCGGTCGCGTCGCGCTCGGCGCCCGGCGCCACATGGGGGATGGACTTGTGCGGTGAGATCTTGAACTGGTAGATCCACACCGGAAGCTCGTCGGGCCGCACCACGGTGAAGGGCCGCTCTTCGAGCACCACGACGCCCATCGACTGCAGCATCGGCAGTAGGTCGCTCAGCGATGCGCTGTGACCGCCGAGATACAGCGTCAGCTGAGCGACGCCCTCGTCGGTGTCGGCCAGCACCGGTTTGAACGAACCGTCCTGCAGCTCTTCGATGACCGCGATGTCGTCGATCGCAGCGGTCGGTGACACGGCCTGCTTGTAGGTCGCGGCGAACGCCGTCGCGTAGTGCTCCGCTTCACGCTGGCCGATGGAGCCGGTCTTGACCGCGCCGATCAGCCGATCACCCCATGTCCGGGCCGCTTCGGTGAGCAGATCCTGGATCCGGGTCTGGTTGCCGGCGGACGTGTCGATGTCGCGCGCTCTGGTGGAATCGGGCATGCGAACCGAGAAATGCACCACCGCCCAGGGTGATTCGCTGACCCGCGCGGTGTAGTCGATGCTCACCCCGCCCAGTTCGCGGACCAGGATGTCCTGCATCTCGAGCCGGACCGCGGTGGTGTAGCGGTCGCGCGGCAGATACACCAGACAGGACACGAAGTGCGCGAGCGAGTCGGCGCGCAGGAACAACAGTGTGCGTCGGCGCGATCCCAGGTCGACGACGGCCTTCACCATGTCCAGCAGCTTGCGGGCGGGCAGTGCGAACAGCTCGGACCGCGGGATGGTCTGCATGATGTCGAGCAGCAGCTGCGCGGGATGGCTCGGGTCACGCCGGGCCAGCGACAGCGCTTCGTTCACCCGCCGGGAAATCAGCGGTATCTCAAGAACATTGGCGTTCATCGCCGCAACCGTGAACAACCCGACGAACCGGTGTTCGATCGCCGCGTCGCCGTGGTTCTCGCGGACCACAACGATGTAGGGGTAGGCGCCGTAACGCAGATAGCTCGGGATCGTCGCCTGCGCCAGCACGAGTAACTCGTTGCTGTCGGTCAGCTGCGGCAGCACGTCGTGGCGCAGCCTCAGTACCCCCAACCGGCTGCCCGGGTCCACCGACGACCGCCCGTCGCGCACCGGGCAACGCTGGTAGCCGAGTACCACGAAATGTCCGTCGGCCAGCCAACGCAGCAGCGCGGCGACGTCACCGCGATCCGTGCCGGCGAACCGTCCGCCGGAATCGGCCTCGAGTTCGCGAGCCAGCCAGTGCAACGTCGACGTCAGGGCATCCGAGTCTCGCGCGACCTGGCGAGCGTCCGCCAGGACACTCGGAAGCAGCTGTGCCACCTCGGCGACTGCTTTCATGTCGACTGTCGGCGCGAGCTGCACGTGAATCCACACCTCGTCGATCCACGCGTCGTGGCGGCGCTGACCGAGCGGCGCGACCTCGAGCAGTTCACCGTCTGGCCCGCGGCGAACCCGGAAGAGCGGGTTCATGATCGCGGTGTACGCGACACCGAATCGGTGCAGCAGCACCGTCACCGAATCCATCACCATCGCGGTGTATTCGGTGACGATCTGCAGCGCCGGCCCGAACCCGGCCGGATCGCCGGCGGCGTAGACCGCGACGCGGGTGTCATCGGGCCGCCTGCTGCCGGCCAGCCGGTGATGCGCCGGCACCAGTCCGGACGGCAGCATCTCACGCACCGACATGGTCACCGGGATCGTCACGTCGGCATCCGCGGAGGGCGCGTCGGCGTGGGGACCGCGGTAGGTGTCGAGATAGGCCCGCGACAGCTCCGCCCTGGTCTGCTCGTCCAACGCCGGCGAACGGTGCGTCCCGGTCACGCCCGCTCCCGCGCCGGCTGGTCTTCGGTCGGCTCCCGGGGTCACCGACATGACCTTAGTAGTCCCCGGTCGTCCCCTTGGCCGTTTGGGCCGGGCGGCGTGCCGGGCTACCGCTGCGATCAGTCGCGCGTGAGCTTGCGATGCGTCACCCGGTGCGGGCGCGCGGCTTCGATACCGAGCCGTTCGACCTTGTTCTCCTCGTAGGCACCGAAGTTGCCCTCGAACCAGAACCACTTGGCCTCGCTGTCCTCGTCGCCCTCCCACGCCAGGATGTGCGTGCACGTGCGGTCGAGGAACCACCGGTCGTGGGAGATCACGACGGCGCAACCGGGAAAGCTCTCCAGCGCGTTCTCCAACGACGACAGCGTTTCCACGTCGAGGTCGTTGGTCGGCTCGTCGAGCAGGATCAGGTTGCCGCCCTCCTTGAGCGTCAGCGCCAGGTTGAGCCGGTTGCGTTCGCCGCCGGACAGCACACCCGCGGGCTTCTGCTGATCGGGGCCCTTGAAGCCGAACGCCGAGACGTAAGCGCGCGACGGGATCTCGTTCTGGCCGACCTCGATGTAGTCCAGCCCGTCGGAGACGACCTCCCACACGTTCTTCTTCGGGTCGATGCCCGCGCGGGTCTGGTCGACGTAGCTGAGCTTGACCGTCTCACCGACCTTCACGGTGCCGCTGTCGGGCTGTTCGAGGCCGACGATCGTCTTGAACAACGTGGTCTTGCCGACGCCGTTGGGACCGATGACGCCGACGATGCCGTTGCGCGGCAGCGTGAACGACAGGTCCTTGATGAGCGTGCGCCCGCCGAAACCCTTGTCGAGGTGCTCTACCTCGACAACGACGCTGCCCAGCCGCGGCGGCGTCGGAATCTGGATCTCCTCGAAGTCGAGCTTGCGGGTCTTCTCCGCCTCTGCGGCCATCTCCTCGTAGCGTTGCAGTCGGGCCTTGCTCTTCGCCTGACGCGCTTTGGCACCCGAGCGCACCCACGCCAGTTCGTCCTGGAGTCGCTTCTGCAGTTTCGCGTCCTTGCGGCCCTGCACGGCGACGCGTTCTGCTTTCTTCTCCAGGTACGTCGAGTAGTTGCCTTCATACGGATAGGCGCGTCCGCGATCGAGCTCGAGAATCCATTCGGCGACGTTGTCCAGGAAGTACCGGTCGTGGGTGACCGCGAGGATCGCTCCCTTGTACTCCGCGAGGTGCTGCTCGAGCCACTGCACGCTCTCGGCGTCGAGGTGGTTGGTCGGCTCGTCGAGCAGCAGCAGGTCGGGCTTGGACAGCAGCAGCTTGCACAACGCCACCCGCCGGCGCTCGCCGCCGGACAGGTGGGTGACCGGTTCGTCGGGCGGCGGGCAGCGTAAGGCATCCATCGCCTGCTCGAGCTGCGAGTCGATGTCCCACGCGTCGGCGGCGTCGAGCTCCTCCTGCAGCCGCCCCATCTCCTCCATCAACTCGTCGGAGTAGTCGGTGGCCATCAGCTCGGCGACCTCGTTGTAGCGATTGAGCTTCGCTTTGATCGCGACGCCCTCTTCGACGTTCTCGCGAACGGTCTTCTCCTCGTTGAGCGGAGGCTCCTGCTGCAGGATGCCCACGGTCGCGCCGGGCTGCAGGAACGCGTCGCCGTTGTTGGGCTGGTCGAGCCCGGCCATGATCCGCAAGACGCTCGACTTGCCCGCCCCGTTGGGGCCGACGACGCCGATCTTCGCTCCTGGAAGGAAGTTCAGGCTGACGTCGTCGAGGATGACTTTGTCGCCGTGCGCCTTGCGGACCTTGCGCATCGAGTAGATGAATTCGGCCATGCCGTTGCTGTGCCTTTCGCTGATCGCGAGGATTGCCGTGTTGCTCGCGGACCATCGTAGGCGGGGCCACCTCGGCGCAGCCGAGTGAGCTACTCGAGTGCCTGCGCCGAGGGCGTGGCTCCGCTACGCCGTCAAGGGCAGCGACTCATCGGGCTGCTCCTCGTCGTCCTCGCCGGTGTCCTCGCACTGGACGTCTGATTCGGTGGACCGCTCGATCTGCTGCCTGACCCGGTCGATGCGCGCTCTGCACCGAGCGAGATCAGGGCCGACCGAGGTGGCGCGCACTTCGACCGACGACCGCCGGTTCCCCTCACGGTCGTCGTACTCGCTGGTGTAGACGTGCCCGACGACGATGACGGGATCGCCCTTGACCAAAGCGGCGCTGGCCCCGGCCACGGCTCGACCCCAGCAGCTCACCGTGACGAACAACGAGTTCCCCGGCTCCCATGTTCCCTCGGCGGTGCGCCGGCGCGAGTTGCTCGCAACGCGGAATCGGACCATCTCCTGGTCTCCGACCCGCCGGTGGATCGGGTCGGTCACGATGTTGCCGACGATGGTGAACGGTGTCTCGAACATGACGATCTCCTTCAACTTGTTTCTCGACGGCCCGACGGCGCGCCGATGACACCGTCATTGAGCGCCACGGCGCCGACACCGGGCGTTCAAACCGCCGGGGCGCCGCGCCGCGCTGTGGATGAATCGGGCGTTGGGGACAGACGCCCGTACCGCCGATCGTTACCGCCGAGACCGACGCTTTGGTCGGTCAACAGGCCCGCGATCGACCAATACGTCGGTTTCGAGCGAAAGTCAGTCACGGGCGCCAGCCCCGCGACAGCAGAGCCGTGCGCGCCTGCTCGACGATGTCGGGCCCGCGGTCCTTTTTGATGACGTGGATGACGTGCCAGCCGAGCCGCTGCAGCACGCGGTTCACCTGAACGTCCAGGACATACTGTCGCCGGCTGGTGAGGTGTTGTTCGCCGTCGTACTCGGCGCCGACTTTGAAATTCTCCCAACACATGTCGATGCGCCGGACGTAGTTGCCCCACTCGTCGGATACGACGAACTGCGTGGTGGGTCGGGGCAGTCCGGCATCGATGAAGAGCAGTCGCAGCCAGGTTTCCTTCGGCGACTCGGCACCGCCGTCGACAAGCGGCAACGCTGTCCGTAGCAGCCGCAGACCACGCGCGCCGCGATGACGTTTCGCCAGTAGCGCGACATCCTCGAGAGCGAACGGGCGGGCTCTCATCAACGCGTCCATACGGGCGACAGACTGGTCTCGCGGCTGATGGCGGCCGAGGTCGAACGCGGTGCGGGCCGGGCTAGTCACCCCGATGCCCGCGACCGTGCACACCTCGTCCTCGTCCAGGGTCTCGTCGCGGACGATCAGCCCGCGTTGCTGTCGCACTGCCGACACGAGTTCGATGGGAACGTCGTCGCTAATCCATTTCGCTCCGTGCATCGCGGAGGCGGCGACCCCGGCGATCACCGCCTTCGGTGAGGCGAGCGACGCGCCGATGATCCTCTCGCGCAGCGACACTTCGTAATTCCGCGGGACGTAGATGCCGCGGTACAGCGGGCGATACTGGCTGCGCAGGTGGGCTCTCGTGAGGTGGCCGGCGGCTACGGCATCACTGCCGATGA
This sequence comes from Mycobacterium sp. E740, assembly GCF_001672895.1. Classification (GTDB taxonomy): domain Bacteria; phylum Actinomycetota; class Actinomycetes; order Mycobacteriales; family Mycobacteriaceae; genus Mycobacterium. Next base: position 27,480 of record NZ_LZKP01000082.1, on the reverse strand, counting down.
ACGGAATCTCCACACTGGTTGGACGCAGGCGGCCGCTCGTATCGCTCCCTGCGGTCCTCGAAACCGACGCAATGGTCGATTCGGCGGCCGGATACCAACCAAATCGTCGGTCTCGGCACTCTGAGAGCTCGGCACTCTGAGATCTCGGCGACCCGAGGACAGCGCTGCTATCGGGCGTCGCGGCGGGCGAGTTCGGCCAGCATCGCGTTGTACGCGACCAGGTCGGCGTCGTCGTCTCGGTCCGCGGCGCGGTCCAGTCGCTTCGCAGTGCGCTCGTCGCTGCGTGACCACTGGATCAGCAGCGCGAACATCACCAGCACGAGCGGAACCTCGCCCGCCGCCCACGCGATGCCACCGCCGGTGTGCTGGTCGGAGAGCAGATCGGTGTGCCAGGGCAGCTGAAGCGACCGGTAGAACGGCTCGCCGAGCACCGTCTTCATGCCCATCATCACGACGCCGAAGAACGCGTGCAGCGGTAGGGACGCGAACACCATCGCCACCTTGCCCAGCTGGGGGATCTGCCGTGGCGCCGGATCGATCCCGATCACCACCCAGTAGAAGAGGTAGCCGCTGAGCAGGAAGTGCAGGTTCATCAACACGTGGGCGCCGTGATTGTCGACCGCCGCGTCGAACAGGCCGCCGAAGTACAGCCCGTAGAAACCGGCGACGAAGACCACCGTCGCTATGACGGGGTTCGTCAGAAACCGCGCGAACCGTGAATGCAGCCCGGCCAGCAGCCACTCCCGCATACCCGGCGGCTCTCCGCGGCCGGCTGCCGGCAGGGCCCGCAACGCCAGCGTCATCGGCGCGCCGAGCACCAGCAGGACAGGCACCAACATCGACAGCACCATGTGCGCCATCATGTGCATCGAGAACATCGCCGGCATGTACCTGCCCAGCCCCGACGACGTCGCGAACAGCAACGCCGCGCAGCCGCACAGCCAGCCGATCGTCCGGCCCACCGGCCAGCTGTCGCCGCGTCGACGCAGCCGGCGCACCCCCAGCAGGTACACCGCCGCGAACACGATCGCGGCGGTGCCGAAGATCAGATCGAAGCGCCAGTCGAGCAGTATCCGCTCGAAGGTAGGCGGCCCGGCCAAGTCGTATCCGATCGCGACCTCGACCGCGCTGGGCTGTTCGGTGAGCGGCGGCGGCGGCGTGCGCCCCAAGCCGACCGCGATGCCGAACGTCGCGCCGAACAGCACCGCCTCGAGCAGCGCCAGCCGGATGAACGCGCTCCGCGATTCGGGGTCGGCCTGCAGCGCGGCCACCCCGCTGCGACGCTGCCGCCAGCCGAGCACTCCGAGCAGGACCAGCGCGACGGCTTTGGCGATGACCAGCCGGCCGTACTCGGCGCCCAGCAGGTCGGCCGGCTTGATGCGGACGAGTGCGTTCACCACGCCGCTGACGGCCATCACCACGAAGCACCAGAACGCGAGCGCCGAGAATCTGCGCGCAGCCAGGTCCGCGTGCTGACCGCCGCGCATGGCGTGCGCCAGCAAGGCCAGCAGGCCGCCGGCCCACAACGCCCCCGCAACGAGGTGGAACAGCAGGCTGTTGGTGGCCAGGTCGTGGGCGCCGCCGGTCGATGAGTGCCCGGTCAGGCCGAGCGGGATGAGCGTCATCAGGGCGCCCGCCAACAGAACCGGCGTCCACGACCAGCGCAGCACCGCAAGGCTGGCGAGGGTGACGGCCGCCGCGAGGAACACGGTCCAGCGCCATGCGCCTGCCGTCTCGACGAGGCTCGCCGCCGACCACAGTCCCAGCGGATCGAGCGTGTGACGCAGCGGTTGGCCGGACACGTCGGACACGGTCAACGGCACCATCAGTGCCGCGCACACCGTCCACGCCGCCGCAGCGCGGGTGCCCAGGCGCAGCGCGCGGTAACCGCCCACATCCAGCACGCCGTTGGGTTGGGGGGGTGTGAGGAACGCGGCGAACAGGAACGATCCGACGGCGATCACCGCTGCGATCTCGCCTGCGGCCCGCACGAACGGCAGCCCGTAGGTGGTGACCGGTCCGGGATCCGGCAGCCCGGTCGCGGTCAGCGCGTCAGCCAGCGACAGCGCACCGATGCCCGCCGCGACCGCGCCGGCCAGCACGGCGACGCCGACGAGCACCGGCCACGCCGCGCTGCGCGTGCGCAGTGCTGCCGTGGTCATCCCACCAGCGTATGGCTAACGGCGCGCCGCCCGCCGCTCGACCTCGCGCGTGTAGAACTGCTCACGCGCGATCCGTTCGACCTTGTCCATATCGCGCAGGATCGCGCGCAGCTCGTCGCGAAACGCAGTGCGCCGCTGGACGAGATCGGCCGCCGGGGCGAGCAGATGCTGATCGGCCACCACTTGCCGGGCGGTCGCGAACAGCAGGGCCGACACCGACTCGTTGCTGGCCACGCGGTTCTGCGCCACGTACTGGTTGCCCAGCCCGAGCGCCTTCTTGGTCAGGTCCTTCTCCGAGATCTCCGCGGGTGCATCGCGGAGCACGTCGGCGACGATCTCGTAGGCCTCGAAGAACGGCCGCAGCATCGCGCCGGCAAGCAGTGGCTGCTTGGCCCGCAGCAGCGCGTCGACCTGCTCCTCACCCGCCGAAACCTGCTCCTCCCAACCGCTCTGCCATGACATCTCCTCGGCGACGTGCTCGCGGAACGCCGCGGAGTCGGCGAAGTAGAAGTCGAACTTCAGCAGGTCGCGCAGCCGCATGACTTGAGACCAGAAGGCTTCCAGCCGGTCGGATTCCGCGCGTCCCGCGTGCGCCAGCGCCAGCTCGACGATCGAGGCTTCCAGGAACGCGTCGATGAGCGTGTTGCGGTAGAACGCCGCTTCGTGTTCGTCTTCGGGCGCGATCCGCCAGACCTGCTCGCGGCCCCCTTCGACGCACGTCACCGGATGCCGGTTGGACAGCGCCTCGAGCGCCGCGCAGACGCCGTCGGCGGTGCGTAACCGCAACGCGCTGTTGGTCATCGGGGCCTGCTTGCGCTCGAGGTAGTCCAGCGACGGTTGCAGGGTGTGATGGATCTGGTCGAGTGTCAGCGCGACGCCGCGGGTGGTGAGCAGCAGCGCCGAGATCAGTGCCGTGGCGTTGACCGGTGTGGCGCGCAGAATCCGCCAGGACACTTCGAACGCCATCTTCTGCAGCGCAAGGCGTTTGGCGTCGACGTCGGTCGTCATCGGGCCGTGCGGTACGCCGAGGTATTCGCGCATCGACACCGCTTCGGGGAAGCGGACGTAGATCTTGCCGTAGTTGCGTTCGCCTTGGGCCTTGATGAAGTTGTACATCCACGACAGGCTTTCGGGCGTCTTCTCGCCCCCGCGCGCGTAGGCGGCGTACTCGGCCGTCTCGTGGAGCTGGTCGAAACTGATCGACACCGGCTGCAGCAGGATGTCCTCGCTGCGGCCGTCCAGGTACGCGTCGGCCACGTACGCGAGCAGCCCGAGCTTGGGCGGCAACATCTTTCCGGTGCGCGAGCGAGTGCCCTCGATCGACCAGCTCAGGTTGAACCGCTTCTCCACGATGTAGCCGACGAATTGGCGCAGCACGTATTTGTAGAGCGGGTCATCGAGCTTGCGGCGCAGGAAGATCACACCCGAATGCCGCATCAACGGCCCCATGAAGCCGAACGAGAGGTTGATGCCGGCGAACGTGTGCACCGGCGGTAACCGGTTCTCCTGCATGGCGACCGGCACGATCACGCCGTCGAGGTAGGACCGGTGCGAGAAGAGCAGCACCGCGGGATGGTTCTCGAGGTTGCGGCGCATCGACTCGACCTCGTCGCGGTCGTAGTCGATGTTGGGGTCGAAACCGCGGCTGAAGATCGCCCGGCCGAGGGACGGGATCAGATCGACCGAGAACCGGCTCCATCCGGTGGACAGCTCGTCGAGCATCTTGCCCGCGGTCTCCAGGTCCGCGTCCGGGATCTTCGCCAGCCCGTCGCGAAAACGCGACGACGCCAACAACTCCGGCTTGATCAGCCGGGGCGACTTGTACTCCGGTCCGAGCAGTCGCAGCTCAACCCGTTCGATCGCCAGGATCGCGCGGCGGATCACGAAACGTGCGAATTCACGCGGGTTTTCGGCGACGGTGGTATCGGCCCACTGCTGTCGCAGTTCGGAGACCTTCGCCGGTTCGCCGGCGACGACGCGGGCGCGCGACTTGTCGCGGCGCAGGATGCGGCGCTGCAGGATCTCCGGCGGTCGGTACGTGTCCCGACCGGAGATCAGGGCCACCACCTTCGAGCGGGTGGGCAGACCGCCGGGCACCCAGAACACGCGCACCGGCACGACCGAACGGTCTTCGCCCGCTTCGAGTTCCGCGACGAGCTGGGCGAGGACCCCGGGTGGCGGGTTGTCGTTGTTCGGCAGCAGCAGCACGTCGATGTTGGAGCCCGGGTTGTTGCGCCGCTGCCGCTCGAGCCAGTCGTTGAGCAGATCCCGTTCTGCCGGTGAGGTAGCCGAGGCGAGCACCAACGCATCGCCGGTGGGTGTGAAAGGCGCGTACTCGTCGACGGAGTGCTTCACGGACGGCCCTTCCCCACCGACTTCTGTGCCGACTTCTGGGCCGGCTGGGACGCCGGCTTCGGTGCCGACTTCTTGAGGGCTTTCGTTGCTGTCTGCTTCTTCGCGGGCGCCTTCTTCTTCGCAGGCGCCGCGCGGGTGTAGAGCTCAGGAACCGGCAGCTTGTCCTGCGGCCAGTCCTTGAGGGTGTCGAGATAGAGCTGGCGCACTTCGGCGATGCGGTCCTCGAGATTGTCATGTGTCCAGTCGTCGACGGAGATCGGCGGGTACACCACCACGTCGACCGTCCCGGGATTGAAGGTGCTCGAATCGCGCGCGGCGATCACCTCGGCGTTGCGAATCACCATCGGCACGATCGGAATTCCGGCCGACATCGCGATCCGGAACGGGCCCTTCTTGAACCGTCCCACCTCGGTGGTGTCGAGCCGCGTCCCCTCCGGCGCGATCAGAATCGACAATCCCTTGCGGGCCAGGTCCTCGACTTTCTTCAGTCCCTCGACCGCCTTCTGCGGGTCGTCGCGGTCGATGAACGCGGCGTCCATGATCCTGCCGAGGGTGCCGACGATCGGGTCCTTCTCCAGTTCCTTCTTCCCGACCGAGGTGAAATCGGTGTCGACGAGGTGCCCGGCGATCAGCGGATCGGCCTGGTTGCGGTGGTTGAAGATGAACACCGCCGGGCGTTGCTTGGTCAGGTTCTCCTTGCCGAGCACGTTGATGTTGATGCCGATGGTGGTCATCAGAGTTCGGCCGAACGCCGAGGTGAAGAAGTTGACCCCGGTGCGCTTGTTGCGCGTCAGCAGACCCAGGCCGAGCGCGCCGGCCGCGATCGGGCCCATGGACGCGATCCCCGCGGCGGTGCGCAGCTGCGAAACCGGGCTGGCCCCACTGCGACTGGTGAAGCGCAGCACCGGCCAGCCGCGCTTCGCGGCGACCGCGGCGAGCTTGCCACCGGGGTTCGTCGGCCGGGGGTTGCCGACCAGGTACATGAGCGCGACGTCCTCGTCACCGTCGGCGTAGAAGTAGCTCTTGGACAGGTCGACACCGCGCTCAGCGGCGAATTTCTGTACCGCCCTGGCCTTTCCGGGCCCCCAGATGATCGGTCGTTGGACCTCGCCGGTGAGCAACCCGTGCTCGTCGAGCTCGAACTTGTTGCTCAGCACGTTCTCGATGCCGAGGAACTTCGCGACGGGGTCGACCTGCACCGTCAGCGCCGAGGAACTGAGTACGACGGTGTGGCCGCGGGCCATGTGCGCGCGCACCAACTCCCGCATCTCGGGATAGATGCGGCCGACGATCTTCTGGATGAACAGCCGCTCGGCGAGTTCGTCGATGTCGTCGAGCGAGTTGCCGCGCAGCATTCGCGCGCCCTTGCCGATCAGGTCCTCGAACTCCGAGCGACCCAACTGGTGGTTGAGTCCGGCCTGGACCATGCCGATGAACTCGCCCATCGACATCTGACGGCGCCGGAACCGGTCCTGTGTCATCACGACGCCGGTGAAACCGGCGACGAGCGTGCCGTCGAGGTCGAAGAACGCTCCCACCTCGGGCCCCTGGGGGCTGGCCTGGATCTCGGCGACCGATCCGGGCAGTCGCATGGTGCGCCGTGAGGACTGACCGTTCTCCGAACTCATTGTGCTGCACTCCCATTGGACGACGATGGACTGGGCGTGGCGGTGTCGACGGTGAACGAAGCCGGTTCGGCCCGGCCGTCGCCACCGAGCGCGAGCACCTCGTCGAATCCCGAGAGCAGGCAACGCGCCCACAAGTCGTGATCGGTGATCGCCGCGCGATCGTAGCGGCTGGTGATCGTGCAGTACCCCGAACGCGAGATCAGTACCACCATCATCGCCACGCCGGGCAGCGGCCCGAGCCCGTACTGCCGAAGGACTTTCGCGCCGCCGATGAATGTTTCTCCGGCATACACGGGGACATTGCTGGCCTGGACGTCGGAGTTGACGATGGAGCCGGCCATCGACTCCAGCACAGAGTCCGGCAGCAGGCCCACCAGCGGAGCGATGGCGGTGACCATGTCGATGGCACGTTCCTCCCGCTTCGTCGTCATCTGCGAGCGGATGTGCCGGATACGGACTTCGGGGTCGCTGATCCCCACCGGCGCAGCCAGATTGACGCCGGCGAACCGGTTTCCACCGGCCGGATCGGCATCGGAGCGAAGGTTGACCGGCACCGCCATCGGCAGTGTCTCGATCGGAATGCCCTTGGCTTCGTGGTACAGCCGCAGCGCACCGCACACACCGGCCAGGTAAGCGTCGTTGATGGAGCCGCCGGCCGCCTTGGCGGCCCGGTGCAATGTGCCGAACTCGATGTCGATCGCCTCGCTGCGCGATGACAAGCTGCGGCGCCGCAGTACCGGCGACGGTTCCGCGACGGGGCCGACCACGCGGGCACCCGACATCGCGTACTCGACGACGCTGCCGAGCCGCGAGATCGGGTCGCGGATCACCTCCCCCGCCACATGCGCGGCGCCGAACAGCGCCCCGCGCACGCGGCCGGCGATGGTGCCGGGCAGCCGGTTGATCCCTTGGCGCATCAGGTCGTTGGGCGAGAGGTCCTGCGGGATGGGTAGCGGCGGCGCCGGCTGCGGAGGCGGATCGCGTTCGAGGTCATAGAGATTGGCGAACATCTCGACGCCCCCGACGCCGTCGGTGACCGCATGGCTGAGGTGAACGACGAGCGCGGCGCGGTCATCGGAAAGTCCTTCGACGAGCGTGGCGGTCCACAGCGGCCGGGAGATGTCCAGCGGTGACTGCGCGGCGACCTCCGCGAGGTCGAGCACCTGGCGGAAGGTTCCGGGTTGCGGGGCGCGCACTCGGCGGAGGTGGAAGTCGAGATTGAAGTCCGGGTCGACGACCCATCGCGGCGCGACGGTCGGCAGCGTCGGCATCACGACCTTCTGCCGCAACCGCAACACCTTGCGGGACGCGTTCTCGAACTTGGCGCGGAAGGTGTCCCAGTCCGGAGCGCAGTCCAGGATCTCGATGGTCATGATCCCCGAACGGGTGCGGGGATTGGCCTCACCGCGGTGCAGGATCTGGTCGAGCGGGCTGAGTTCCTCGGGGAGTCCCGCCTCATCGAGTTCCGGCACGTCGCTCATGGGCCGTCGCGTCCTCCTGGTCGTGAAGTCGTGTGCTCACCACGCTAGTCCGCTGCCAGCGGGCGCGAGACGCCTTTAGTAGCTGAGCACGCGCGCCCAGGCGATAGACTCTCGTGACGTTGCCTCCGTAGCTCAGTTGGATAGAGCAAGAGCCTTCTAATCTCTAGGTCGCAGGTTCGATTCCTGCCGGGGGCGCTCTGCGAAAACGGCCCGGCCTGCTACACATGACGCGATGCCCACCAACGACGTCGATCACCGGCTCAGCCCGCAACCCGAGACGGGGTACGTCTACCGCACGGCGTGGCGGGCCGCGACCGGTGACATCGACGGCGACCTGCATCTGCGCCTCGACAGCGTGGCCCGCTACATCCAGGAGGTCGGAGCCGAGAACCTCGTCGACGCCGGCGAAGCCGAGGACCATCCGCACTGGCTGGTGCAACGCACCGTGATCGACGTCATCGAGCCGATCGGGTTTCCCAACGAGATCTCGTTCAGCCGGTGGTGCTCGGCCCTGTCGACCCGGTGGTGCACGATGCGCGTCGACCTCGTCGGCAGCGACGGTGGCCGCATCGAGACCGAGGGTTTCTGGATCGCCATCAACAGCAAGACGCTGACGCCGCAGCGTGCCTCCGACAGCCTGATCGCGCGGTTCGCGACGACCACCGACGAACTGCGCCTCAAGTGGCGGCCGTGGCTGACGAACCTCGAGGAGGCCGACGAGATTGCGTCATTTCCGTTGCGCCGCACCGATATCGACATCTTCGAGCACGTCACCAACACCGCCTACTGGCATGCCGTGCACGAGGTGATGGCCCACGTTCCCGACGTCTGCCGCGCCCCCTACCGGACGGTCGTCGAATACCGCAGGCCGATCCGCTACGGCGAGGACGTCGAGATCCGGTGGGCCCGGCGCGGCGAGGCGGTGCACATCGCACTGAGCGTCGGCGACGACGTCCGCGCCGCTGCGCTGATCGCCAGGTTGTAGCGGCCGCGCCTGGCGTACCATTTGCGCCAGACGCGCGTTTGCTGCGCGGGGGGTTAGAAGGATTCAGAAGGACGCAGACATGGCCAAATCCAGGGGGAACCGGGCGACCAAGTTCGCGATGACCGTCGCCGCCGCCGGCGTCGCAACCAGCGTCGTCGGCCTCGCCGTCACCCAGCCGGCCTCGATCTCGAGCGCTCTCATCGACTTGTCCGCCCTGATCGTCGTCGGCAGCTCCACGAATCCGACCGGTGCGGGGGTTGCGGACTTCTTCGGCGGGAAGTTCAACGACCCGATCTACACGAACTACCACGGGGGCGATGACATCGTCTACGTCGACTTCCGGACCGGCCCGGCCGGCATCCAGCAGGCCTTGGACGCCCACGCGGGCGAGCGTAACGCGGTCCTCGCCTCCGGCTGGGGCGCAGCGAACGCCAGTTTGCTGCTCCTGAAGAACCGGTCCGATTTCGACAACACCGTCTTCATCCTCGACAACGACGTTGCGCGTCCGGACGGCGGTTTCGGCACGAGGTACCCGTGGTTCGCGCTGATCGGCGTCAACCCGATCCCCACCCCCAGCGACGTGCCCGCCCAGGCGGCAGTGAACATCGGCTACGAGTACGACTACAACTCCAACGCCCCCGCCGACGTGCTCAACCCGGTTGCGGCGCTCAACTCCCTGGTGGCCTACCTCTATACGCGCCTCAACCAGTCCGAGCGCGACCTGCCGGTCGACGCCGAGGGCAAGCCGACGGTCTCCTGCAACGCGAACACCTGCGCGATCACCGTCAGCGGAGCCGTCCTCGACTGCCCGGACGCGCGGTGCAGCTCTCCTGGCGACAGGATCACGACCTACGTGACCACCAGGAACAACACCACCTACGTCACCTACACCACCGAAGAACTGCCGCTGACCCGACTGATCCGTGACGTCCTCGGTGACCAGGTCGCCGATTTCGCCGGACCGATGCTGAAGGTGATCGTCGACTCGGCCTACTACGGTGGCAACCCGATCCCATCCGACCCCAGCGCCTACCGTCCGGCACGGCTGTTGCCCTCGCCCGGCGAACTGCTGTCCAGCGCCGCGAAGGTTCCGGGCGCGATCCAGCAGGGAATCTCGACGCTGTCCTCGTCGGAACAGCCGAAGAAAACAGAGAAGCAGCAAGAGCCCACCGAGTCCGACAACCCGCCACTGACCCAGACGGTGAAGTCGGGCAAGACCGACACCGGCGAAGCAGACCTGCGCAAGGCACCGCAGCTTCGGCTCAACGTGGTCCGGGACAGCGAGAAGGCGGAGCCGGGCAAGGTGGGTGACTTCGGTGCCGTCCGCAACGGCAAGCCGGGTGAGACCGAGGACGTGAACAGCACTAAAACTCCTGAGAGACAAGCTAATCCGACGTCGACAGTACCGACTCCGCAGACACAGCCGCAGACGCAGGCCCAGGACAGCACCACACGCACGCAGACCGGTGAAACCGGTGGCACCGCCGCCGCACCTGACGCAGCCGCGTGACGTGAACGACTACCGCCGTTATCTCCTTCGCCGGGCCGACCGGTCGTTAGACTCATCGACGTGAACTCGAGGCGCGCATGCGTGGCCGCGGCGGCGGGAGTGGCGCTGTCGGCCGCTCTGGCGGTGCCTGCACACGCCGGACCGCCGAGCTACGGCAGCAACGGCGTCTTCAACGTCAGCACCAACCCGCGTCCGGGATGGACGACGGCCGTGATCGAGCCGGGCCGGTACCGGGTTGACCAGGCGCCGAGCATGTTCCCCTACCAGAGCGCGCAGGGCTTCTGGTACCGCTGTAGCAACTTCCCGTGCAGCCCCAGCTACCCCGGCAATGTCATCGGCTCGGCACCCGCCAATCGCGCAGCGCCGACATTCGTCGACATCCTGCCGACCGACGTCGCGGTGGCACTGCACAACGTCACGCTCACCGTCGCCAACTGACAGTTGCTCGGTCACTAGGCTGGGCGCGTGTCTGATCCGGTACTGGTCCACCTCGAGGACCGCATCGCCGTCCTCACCGTCAACGATCCCGAACGCCGCAATGCGGTCACCTTCGAGATGTCGGCGGCTCTTCGCGACGCCGTCGACGCCGCCGAAGCGAACCCCGACGTGCATGCGGTCGTCGTGACCGGCGCGGGCAAGGCGTTCTGCGCGGGCGCGGATCTCAGCGCGCTGGGATCGGCGACCGAAGACGGGCTGCTGAAGATCTACGACGGCTTTCTCGCCGTGGCCAACTGCGCGCTGCCGACGATCGCGGCGGTCAACGGTGCTGCCGTCGGCGCGGGCCTCAACCTGGCGTTGGCGGCCGATGTGCGCATCGCCGGGCCGGCCGCTCTGTTCGATCCGCGCTTCCAGAAACTGGGCATCCATCCCGGCGGCGGGGCGACCTGGATGCTGCAGCGGGCCGTCGGAACCCAGGCCGCGCGCGCCGCACTGTTGTTCGGGATGCGGTTCGACGCCGAGTCCGCGGTGCGCCACGGATTGGCGCTCGAGATCGCCGACGATCCGGTCAGCGCCGCGCGGGAATTGGCCAAGGGGCCGGCGGCTGCGCCGCGCGAGGTGGTGCTCGCGACCAAGGCGTCGATGCGGGCGACCGCCAACCCCGGTGTCGTCGATGTCGATCAGCACCGCATCGCGGTCGACACCGAACTCGGGCCGCAGGCCACCTCGATTCGCTCCCCCGAATTCGCCGAGCGCCTCGCCGCGGCCCGGCGCAAATAAGCGATTTGTGGAGCCGTGGCGGCGGTGAGCGCCGGTAGGACTCCACAAACCGCCGGCTAGAGATCCAGCAGCGCCAGTTCCGGTGACTCGATCAGGTCACGGAGCTCGCCCAGGAACGACGCCACCTGCGCACCGTCGGCGATTCGGTGGTCGAACGCGCATGTGATGGTCATCGTCGGCCGCGCGACGACTTCACCGTCGACGACGACCGCGCGCGCCTTCAGCGAGCCGATGCCGAGAATCGCGGCCTCCGGGAAGTTGATCACGGGCACTCCGTCGTCGAGCCCCAACGCACCGAAGTTCGACACGGTGAATGTCGAGCCCTGCAGCTCGGTCGGGCGCAGCGTGCCGGCCCGCGCGTCGGCGATCAGCCGGGCCACGTCCGCCGCCAGCTCTCGGGTCGTCTTGCGGTGGGCATCGTCGACGACCGGCACTAGCAGGCCGCGAGGCGTGGCCACCCCGAAGCCCAGATGCACCGCCGAATGCAGGTGGATCTGGGCGCCGTCGGTGGTCTCGACCCACGTGGCGTTCAGGTGACGATGATGCCGCAGGGCGATCGTCAGCAGCCGCAGCGTCAACACGAACGGCGTGATCGGCGCATCTTCGCCGGCATGCTCTCGTAGCCGGTCGCGCAGCCGCAGCAGATTCGACCCGTCCACCGCAACGATCGCGTGGGCATCGGGAATCTCCCTGCGTGACAGAGTCATTCGACGCGCCATCTCGGCCTGCACGCCGCGGACGGCCAACATGTCAGGACTCGGTGCGGATCGACCGGCGGCGGCGAGCACGTCGTCGCGGGTGACCACACGATCGGCTCCGGAGCCGGTCAGCGCGCTAAGGTCCACGTTCAGTTCGGCGGCCAGTTTGCGCACCGGCGGCTTCGCGCGAGCTCGGTGCGGCGACGGCGCGGTCGCGCGTCTGCTGTTGTCCATCGCGTCGTCGGCGCCGTAGCCGACCAGCACCGGTTTGCGCTTCTGCGCCGCGGGCGCGGCCTCGGTCGCAATCCGCACCAGCGTGGCGCCGACGGGCAAGGTATCGCCTTCGCGGCCGCCGAGTTCGACCACCCGGCCCGCGTACGGACTGGGGATCTCGACCTCGGCCTTGTTGGTTTCGACCGTGCACAGCGTCTGGTTGAGCTCCACCTCATCATCGACCTTCACGCTCCACGCTGTGATCGTCGCGTCTTCGAGGCCTTCTCCGAGATCCGGCACCAGGAAATCCATCACGTTCACGGCTGCTCCAGCGTTCGTTCGACACAGTCGAGCAGCCGGTCCACCCCGGGCAGCCACAGCTTTTCCAGCCGGGCGGGCGGATATGGCGTGTCGAAACCCGTGGCCCGCAGCACCGGAGCCTCCAGGTCGTAGAACAGCTCCTCCTGGATACGCGCGGCGAGTTCGGCACCGAAGCCCAGTGTGCGCGGCCCCTCGTGCATCACCACCGCCCGCCCGGTGCGTCGCACCGATTCGGTGATCGCGTCGAAGTCCAGCGGGTTCAGGGTGCGCAGGTCGAGTACCTCGATGCTCCAATCGTGTTGCTCGGCAGCCAGTTCAGCTGCGCTCAGCGCCGTGGCGACCAGCGGTCCGTATGTCAGCACGGTGACGTCCGCGCCCGTACGGCGAACCGCGGCGCGGCCGAACGGCAGCACCGGTGCAGTGGTGTCGACCGGTTCACGCGCCCAGTACCGGCGTTTGGGCTCCAGATACAGCACGGGGTCGCGGCTGGAGATGGACTGCCGCAGCAGCCAATACGCGTCCGACGCCGTCGACGGAACGACTACCTTCAAGCCTGCGGTGTGCAACCAGTGGGTCTCGGTCGACTCCGAATGGTGTTCGACCGCGCCGATTCCGCCGAAGGACGGGATGCGAATTGTGACCGGCATGTCGATGTCACCGCGGGTGCGCATCCGGTACTTGGCCAGATGGCTGACGATCTGATCGAACGCCGGGGCGGCGAACCCGTCGAACTGGATCTCCGGAACCGGGATCAGCCCGCGCATCGCCATACCGATCGCGATACCGACGATCGCGGACTCCGCCAGCGGCGTGTCGAAACACCTTTGCGCACCGAAGGTTTCGGCCAGGCCCTCGGTGACGCGGAAGACCCCGCCGAGGGTTGCGACGTCTTCGCCGAAGACCAGCACCCGGTCGTCGGCGGCCATCGCGTCGTGCAGCGCGCGGTTGATGGCCTGAGCCATGCTGAGAGTCGGCACCGCCGAGAGCGGGGTCATCAGCGGCACATAAGGCTCGTCGTCGCCACCGGACACCGGCGGCCGTTCGATGATCTGTGTCATGTCACGCCTCCTTCGCCAACTCGGCTCTCAGCTGTTCGCGTTGAGCCGCCAGCTCAGGAGTGATCTCGTGGTAGACGGTGTCGAACATCTCGGCTACGTCGAAGTCCTCGGCGCCGACAGTCGCCTGTCGAAGGTCGGCCCGCAGCCGTTTGGATCTGGCGGACACGCGCTCTTCGAGCCGGTCGGTCCAGACACCGAGCGACTGCAGGTACGTGCGGTATCTCGTGATCGGATCGCGGCCGGCCCACTGCTGGACTTCGTCGTCGGCCCGATAGCGAGTCGGGTCGTCGGAGGTGGTGTGCGGCCCCATCCGGTAGGTGATCGCCTCGACCAGCGTCGGGCCGCCGCCCTCGCGGCCCCGTTGGGCGGCATACGCGGTCACCGCGAAGCACGCCAGCACGTCGTTGCCGTCGACCCGCACTCCCGGTATGCCGTAGCCGGTAGCGCGGTGCGCGATCGACGGCCCCGCCACCTGCCGGCTGACGGGAACCGAGATCGCCCACTGGTTGTTCTGGACGAAGAACACACACGGCGCCCGGTACACGGCGGCGAAGTTCATCGCCTCGTGCACGTCGCCCTCACTGGTGGCGCCGTCACCGATGAAGGCCACCGTCACCGAATCCTCGCCCAACCGCTGGGCGGCCATCGCGGCGCCGACCGCGTGCAGCGCCTGCGTGCCGATCGGGATCGCTATCGGGGCGACGCGCCTTTCGGTGAAGTCCAGTCCGCCGTGCCAGGTTCCGCGCCAGACCGCGCCGATCTGGGCCGGCGAGATGCCGCGCAGCAGGAACGCGCCGAGCTCGCGGTACTGCGGAAACAGCCAGTCGGTCTTACGCAGACATGCTGCAGCGCCGATCTGCGCGGCCTCCTGGCCGCGGCACGACGCGAACAGCGCCAGTTCACCTTGCCGTTGCAGGTTGACGAACTCGGTGTCGAGGTCGCGGGTGACGACCATCGATTCATACAGCCAGGCGAGGGTCTCAGGCGGAAGGTCTCGGCGGTATCGATCGTCGGCGGTCGGCGTCCCGTCCGGGGCGACCAGTTGAACCGGCTCCAGCCCGACATCGAGGGGTGCCTGAACAGGCCCTGCCATACCGCCTCCTTGGGTCACTGACGACGGGTCGCGCCGTCAGGCGACTGAGGTGCTCAGCACGGAGGCGGTCGAGCTGGTCCCCTGGTGAGGGGCCGTCAGCTAGTCGCCGGGATGTGGCGCCAGCTCGACGATGCGCTCTGCCCGCCGCAGCACTGGGGCATCCACCATTATGCCTTCGAATTGGAAGACGCCCCTGGCATCGCGGGCCGCGTCGAGCACGTGTCGTGCCCACTGCACCTGCTCGGCGGTCGGCGCGTAACCCTCGCGGATGACCGCCACCTGCGACGGGTGGATCGCGACCTTGACGTCGAAGCCGACCGCCACCGCGTCGTCCACCTCGCCGCGCAGGCCGTCGAGGTCTTTGATGTCGAGGTACACCGAGTCCAGCGCCAGCCGACCATAGGCCTTCGCGGCCAGCAGGGTCTGCGAACGCACATGGCGGGCGACCTCGCGGTAGCTGCCGTCGGGATACCGGTTCGCCGTGCCGCCGGTCACCGCGAACAGGTCTTCGGCGCCCCACATCAGCGCGGCCGCGTTGTCCATGCGCGCCAACTCCGAAACGGCGAGCGCACCCAGCGGCGTCTCGATCAGCACCACCACGTCGAGCGGCGCCAGGTCGCGCACCTGCTGCGGGTCCTCGGTCTTGGCGAGCATGACTGTGGTGTAGCCGGTCTTCGAGAGTGCCTCGAGATCCAGTTGGTGATCGGCGGTCGCGCTGGGGTTGACCCGCACCACCGTGCGGGCCGGGTCGAGCGGCGTGGCGATCAACGCCGCGCGAGCGTCCTCGCGGTCCTTGGCGGCGACGCCGTCCTCCAGGTCGAGGATGACGACATCTGCTGCGGCGGCGGCCTTTTCGAAGCGTTCCGGACGGTCGGCCGGGCAGAACAGCCAAGCGACGCCGGGCTTGTCGAGCGCCACTACGCCGCCCCCTCGGGGCGCATGCGCACCATGGTCTTGCGTGACGCCGTGGCGACGACGTCGCCGTGCTGGTTGCGGCCGGTGTGCGCGAACGTGACGATGCCCTCTCCCGGGCGGCTCTTCGACTCCCGCTTCTCGAGCACCTCGGTCTCCGCGTACAGCGTGTCGCCGTGGAAGAGCGGCTTGGGGAACGCGACCTCGCCGAAGCCGAGGTTCCCGACGATCGTGCCCTGAGTCAGTTGTGCCACCGACAGGCCGACGAGCGTGGACAACGTGAACATCGAGTTGACCAGTCGCTGGTTGAAGGGAGGCAACGCATCCGAGAACGCGGCGTCCAGATGCAGCGCCTGCGTGTTCATCGTCAGCGTGGTGAACAACACGTTGTCCGCCTCGGTGATCGTGCGTCCCGGCCGGTGCTGGTAGAGCACCCCGGTCTCGAACTCCTCGTACCACAGTCCGCGTTGGACGACGACCCTCTTGTCGGTCACAGTCCGAGCTCCCGCCCGATGACCATCAGCTGCACTTCGGTTGTGCCCTCGCCGATTTCGAGGATCTTGCTGTCGCGGTAGTGCCGGGCGACCGGATACTCGTTCATGAACCCGTAGCCACCGAACACCTGGGTGGCATCGCGGGCGTTGTCCATCGCGGCTTCGCCGGCCACCAGTTTGGCGATGGCGGCAGCCTTCTTGAACGGCTTGCCCGCCAACATGAGTGCCGCCGCGTCGTAGTAGGCGGTGCGTGCACTGTGCGCGCGCGCTTCCATCCGGGCGATCTTGAACGCAACGGACTGGTATGTGCCGATCGCCGCGCCGAATGCCTCGCGCTCCTTGGCGTACCGGACGCATTCGTCGACGCAGCCCTGCGCGGACCCGACCGACAGGGCGGCGATCGCGATGCGGCCCTCGTCGAGGATGCGCAGGAAGTTCGCATAGCCGCGGCCGCGCTCACCGAGCAGGTTCGCCTCCGGCACGCGGACGTCGTCGAAGCTCAGCGGATGGGTGTCCGAGGCGTTCCACCCCACCTTGTTGTAGGAGGGTCCCGCGGTGAATCCCGGTGTGGGAACCGGCACCAGGATCGACGAGATCTCTTTCTTGCCCGCGTTCTCGCCCGTCACGGCGGTCACCGTGACCAGCTTGGTGATGTCGGTTCCCGAGTTCGTGATGAACTGCTTGGAGCCGTTGATGATCCAGTGCCCGTCGTCGAGTCGGGCGGTGGTCTTGGTGGCGCCGGCGTCGCTGCCGCCGCCGGCTTCGGTCAACCCGAACGCACCGAGGGCCTCACCGCCGGCCAACAGCGGCAACCACTCCCGCTTCTGCTCCTCGGTGCCGAACCGGTAGATCGGCATCGCGCCCAGCGACACGGCCGCCTCGAGGGTTGCCGCCACGCTCTGGTCGACGCGGCCGAGTTCTTCGAGAGCCAGGCACAACGCGAAGAAGTCGCCACCCATGCCGCCGTACTCTTCGGGGAACGGCAGCCCGAACAGACCCATATCGGCCATCCCGGCGACGACCTCGTAGGGGAACGAGTGTTCTTCGTCGTGCTTGGCCGCGACGGGGGCGACCACACTGTTGGCGAAATCGCGGACCGTTTTGGCCAGTTGCTCGTAGTGATCCGGCAGCGCGCCGGTTGCCAGGAATTCAGTCATGTCTCTTCCTTCTCCGTGCTGATCTTCGCGAGTGGCTGACCCATCTTGACCTGATCGCCTTGCGCGACAAGCAGTTCCACCACACCGTCGACCGGAGCGGCCAGTGCGTGTTCCATCTTCATCGCTTCGACGGTGATCACGACCGTGCCTGCTGACACCTGCTGACCGTCGGTGACTCCGACGGCCACCACCGATCCCGGCATGGGGCTGGTGAGTTCGGCGTCGCCGCTGTGCTCGTCGTCGGGCCGCACCGGGGCCTCGCGGACCTCGTCAACGGCGACGGTACGGCCGGCGGCGGCGAGCCAGATTCGTCCGTCGTCGGCTGCGACGACGTACTCGGTGCGCACGCCGTCGAAGGTGACGGCCAGCCGGTCACCGGCCAAAGTCGCCGCGAACGGGCGTGATCGGCCGCCTTCGACAGCGGCGCGTGCGGCCGTCGGCGTGCCGGTGAGGTGGACGTGGTCGATGCGCTCACCGGACTGCAGGCGGTACGTCGTCGGCGCATGGTGTCCCATCCGCCAGCCCGACGGCGCCGCCCACAGGTCCCCGCCGGGCCGGCGCCATGCATGCAGCCACTTGTAGGCCGCAGCGGCGACCAGATCGGCGTCTTCGGCGACCGCCGAACGGAATTCAGGGCTACGCCGGTCGAGCAGGCCGGTGTCGAGGCGGCCCGCCGCCACATCGGGGTCGGCGAGCAGGAAACGCAGGAACTCGATGTTGGTGGTGAGGCCGAGCACCGCGGTCTGCGCCAATGCCCGGTCGAGTGCGCGCAGCGCCCCGGTCCGGTCATCGGCGTGGGCGATGACCTTCGACAGCATCGGGTCGTAGTCACTGCCGATCACCGATCCGCGGGACAGCCCGGAGTCGACCCGGATGCCGGCGCCCGACGGTTCGGCGAGGTCGAGCACCCGGCCGCCGGTCGGCAGGAACCCCTGGCCCGGATCCTCGGCGTAGACGCGCGCCTCGATGGCGTGCCCGGTCATGGTGACGTCGTGCTGCGCGATGGCAAGTTTCTCCCCCGCCGCGATGCGCACCTGCTGCTCGGCGAGGTCGATGCCGGTCACCATCTCGGTGACCGGATGCTCGACCTGCAGGCGGGTGTTCATCTCCATAAAGAAGAACTCGTCGGGCCGGTCCGCGGACACGATGAACTCGACGGTGCCCGCACCGGTGTAGTCGACGCTGCGCGCGGTGTCACAGGCCGCCGCTCCGATCCGTGCCCGCGTCGCCGCGTCGAGCAGAGGTGACGGCGCCTCCTCGATCACCTTCTGATGGCGCCGCTGCAGACTGCACTCGCGTTCGCCGAGGTGCACGACGGTCCCGTAACCGTCGGCGAGCACCTGCACCTCGATGTGGCGCGGGTTCAGCACGAATCGTTCCAGGAACAACGTGTCGTCACCGAACGCGGCAGCGGCCTCGCGACGCGCCGAGACCAAGGCAGCCGGTAACTGCGCGGCCTCGTGCACGACGCGCATGCCCTTGCCTCCGCCGCCTGCTGACGGCTTCACCAGCACCGGGAAGCCGACCTTCGCGGCGCCGTCGACGAGATCGTCGTCGGTCAGGCCCGGACGCGAGATGCCCGGCACCACCGGCACTCCGAACGCCGACACCGCGGCCTTCGCCGCGATCTTGTCGCCCATGGTCTGGATGGCACCGACCGGCGGCCCGATGAACGTGATACCGGCCGTCTGCAGGGCCGCGGCGAGTTGTGCGTTCTCCGATAGGAATCCGTAGCCGGGGTGGATGGCCTGGGCGCCGGTGCGCCGGGCCGCCGCGATCACGGCGTCGATGTTCAGGTAGCTCTCCCGGGCGGCGGGCGGTCCGATGTTGACCGCGACGTCGGCCTCGGCGACATGGCGAGCATCGGCATCGGCGTCGCTGAAGACCGCGACCGAGCGGATGCCCATCGCCCGGAGCGTGCGGATGACCCGCACGGCTATCTCGCCACGGTTCGCGACGAGGACGGTGTGAAAAGTCATCTCTGTCATCACATCCGGAACACACCGTAGGAAACCGACTCGAGAGGCGCCTGCCCGACCACCGAGAGCGCCAGGCCGAGCACCGTTCTGGTGTCCGCGGGGTCGATCACCCCGTCGTCCCACAGCCGCGCGGTCGAGTAGTAGGGATTGCCCTGGTGCTCGTACTGCGCGCGGATGGGCGCCTTGAAGCGCTCCTCTTCTTCGGGCGTCATCTCGCCGCGCACGGTGGCCAGCACCGACGCCGCCTGCTCACCGCCCATCACCGAGATCCTGGCGTTGGGCCACATCCACAGGAACCGCGGCGAATACGCGCGCCCGCACATCGAGTAGTTGCCGGCACCGTAGGAGCCGCCGATGACCACGGTCAGCTTCGGCACCCGCGCACACGCCACCGCGGTGACCATCTTCGCGCCGTGCTTGGCGATGCCGCCGGCTTCGTAGTCGCGGCCGACCATGAAGCCGGAGATGTTCTGCAGGAAGACCAGCGGCGTGTTGCGCTTGTCGCACAATTCGATGAAATGCGCTCCCTTGAGCGCTGATTCGCCGAACAGCACCCCGTTGTTGGCGATGATGCCGACGGGGTGGCCGTGGATGCGGGCGAAGCCCGTTACCAGCGTGCTGCCGTAGTCGGCCTTGAACTCGGCGAACTCGCCGCCGTCGACGATCCGCGTGACCACCTCGTGGACGTCGTACGGCACTCGCGAGTCGACCGGCACCACGTCGTAGAGCTCACTCTGGTCGGCAACCGGCTCCTCGGTCGGCCAGACGTCCCACGGCAGCGGTTCGCGCGGACCGAGAGTGGAGACGATGCGCCGCACGATCCGCAGCGCGTCCCGGTCGTCGTGCGCCAAATGGTCTGTGACACCTGATGTTTTGGAGTGCAGGTCGCCGCCGCCGAGGTCCTCGGCGCTCACCACCTCACCCGTCGCGGCCTTCACCAGGGGTGGACCGCCGAGGAAGATCGTGCCCTGGTTACGCACGATCACCGCCTCGTCGCTCATCGCGGGCACGTAGGCGCCGCCCGCCGTGCACGAGCCCAGCACCGCAGCGATCTGCGGGATGCCCTCGGCCGACAGGTTGGCCTGGTTGTAGAAGATGCGACCGAAATGCTCGCGATCCGGGAACACTTCGTCCTGGCGCGGGAGGAAGGCCCCGCCCGAGTCGACGAGGTAGATGCACGGCAGCCGGTTCTGTCCGGCGACCTCCTGCGCGCGCAGGTGTTTCTTCACGGTGACCGGGTAGTACGTACCGCCCTTGACGGTCGCGTCGTTGGCGACGATCACACACTCGCGGCCCGAGACCCGCCCGATGCCGGTGATGATGCCGGCGCCGGGACATTCGTCGTCGTACATGCCGTCGGCGGCCAGCGGTGTGAGTTCGAGGAAGGGGCTGCCGGGATCGAGCAGGCCGTCCACCCGGTCGCGGGGCAGCAGCTTGCCGCGGCTGACATGGCGCTCACGGGCGCGCTCGGGTCCGCCGAGAGCGGCGGCGGCCAGCTTCGAACGCAGTTCGTCGACCAGCGCGAGATGCTCCTCGCGGTGTGAAGCCCGCGGTGTCATAGCCCGTTCCAAGTTTTAGTTAATAACGATTAACTTATGGTATGTTAGTCACCGTTAACCGAGATGTCCAACAGCGGGTGGGAGGCGCGTGTCACCAGCTTCGCCGCCGTCGGCCACGCGCCGCAGCAAGGCCAAATCGGACCGTCGCTCGCAGCTGATCGCCGCCGCGGAACGGCTGGTGGCCGAGCGGGGATACCTGGCCGTGCGGCTGGAGGACATCGGCGCCGCGGCCGGGGTCAGCGGACCGGCGATCTACCGCCACTTCCCCAACAAGGAAGCGCTACTGGCCGAACTGCTGGTCGGCATCAGTACCCGGCTGTTGGCCGGTGCGACGGACGTCGTGGCAGGGGCCGGCGACTCGGCGGCGGCGCTCGACGGGCTGATCGATTTCCACTTGGACTTCGCCCTCGGCGAATCAGATCTCATCCGCATTCAGGACCGCGATCTCGGTCACCTGCCGCCGTCGGCCAAGCGTCAGGTCCGGAAGGCCCAGCGACAGTACGTCGAGATCTGGGTGAAGGTGCTGTGTCAGGTGTACGGGTCGTTGGAGGAAGCCGACGCCCGGCTGATGGCGCACGCGGTGTTCGGGCTGTTGAACTCGACACCGCACGCCATCAAACCGGGCGTGACGCGACCGGCCGAGGTCGACTCGCGGGCCGTCTTGAGAGCGATGACGGTCGCCGCGCTGACCTCGGCCGGGCGGGACGGTTGAACTGTTAGTACCAGGCGCGTCTGCCACCGACGGGGCGTCCGACGGATCCGAGGATCCAGAAGACGGCGCCGATGACCATCAACACGATGCCGATCGTCCACAGGATGTTGATCCCGAATATCAATCCGAGGATCAGGAGGATCGCTCCGAGAATGATCATGACTACACTTTCCTTTCGAATTACCAACTGCCAGTGGGCTACTGGCTGGGTTCAGGCAGATCGCAATTGGCCACCTTCGGGTTGACGCCGGCGTAATTCAGGGGGCCGACGACGACCGTCAACGCGATGCTTCCTGCTGTCGCACAATTTGTTTCGTTCGCGGAGAAGTAGCCGCGCTGGTATGCCGCGACCACGCCGATCAACAACCAGATGAGAACTACAACTCCGAGAATGCCGCCACCTCGCATGCTGCGCCTCCTTTGTCAGCGCCAGTCGGCGCGTGCGCAGCGTTTACCCGGCGGACAATTTGTCCAAACCTGGCTACGGCGACAATCCGATCACGGCCCCTGGCGCTCGCTGAACGAGGCAATCAGCCACTCGCGCATGGCTTTGACCAGCACGGCCCGATTCTCGCGCCTGTCGATCTCGTGGCCGTCGTCGTCGAACATCAACAGTTCGGCTCGCCGGTTAAGCGACTGCAGGGCGTCATACATTTGCTGCGACTCCCCGGGCGGGACGTTGGTGTCGTGGGCGCCGTGCACCAGCAGCAGGGGCGCGGTGATCGCGTCGGCCCGTTGCAGGGGCGACAACCGCTCGAGCAGTTCCCGGTCGCTGATCGGGTGGCCGTACTTCGGATACGCCGCCGCGGCGATCCACGGTTCGGTGTTGCGGTACCAGGTGTTCAGATCGCTCATGCCGCAGATACTGATCCCGGCGGCGAACCGGTCGGGGTGAAAGGACAACGCGGCCTGCGTCAGATAACCGCCGTAAGACCATCCGCAGCACGCGATACGGTCCGCCGGGGCGATCTGGTGGTCGACGAGGAAATCGACTGCGTCGGCGACGTCGTCGATGGCGGCGAACCGCCGCTCCCGGTCGTCGGCGTGCATGAAGGTGCGGCCGAATCCCCCGGAGCCGCGAACATTCGGCAGAAACACGCAGATGCCCTGTTCGAGCAGCGCTGGAAAGAACTCGTTGTAACCGGGCCTGCCCTGGCCCTCGGGGCCGCCGTGCAGGAACAGCATGGCGCCGATCGTCGCGACTTCCTCGCGGGGCCGGAACAACCAGCCGGTGAACTGCATACCGTCGCGCGCCGTGACGGTCTCCAGGGTCGGATCGGCGCTGACCGGCCCGGAACTGGGTTGACGGTCCACCAGTTCCCACTCGCGCGTGCGCGGGTCGACGAGTTCGACCGTCGGCGGCGTCGAGGGGCCCTCCACCGTCATCGCGAGCATCGAACCGCCGGCGCTGATGCTCAGCTGGCTGGCCACCATGCCCGGTAGCGGGATCGGCTCGTGCAGCGTGTTGTCACCGAGCTCGAGGATCTGTAACTCGCTTGCGCCGTGCAGGTTCCACAACATCGCCACCGTCGACAGGTCGTCGCTGACGGTGAACTCGTCGAGCTCGCAACCGGGACGCTCGGCAAGCACCTGGTAGGCGACGCCGTCGGCGGTCACGGTGACCTCGAGTAGACGCGCGTGTTCGGTGCCGTTCTCGCTGCGGATCAGCGCCCGCACATAGCCCTCGGTGCTGTCGTGACCGTACGACTTGGCCGGCTGATACCGCTCGGTGAGTTCCCCCTCCATGCCGGCCCGCAACCGTCGCGGGCTGTGGTCGTCGAGGATGATGCCGGTGTCGGTCGTCGAGCCCGGATCGTATGGCAGCAGCGATGTTTCGGTTCCTCCGCGAAGCATGATCAACTCCCGGTAGCCACGCGGACCGACCCGCACGAGCGCGGCGCCGGCCCAGGAGTCGACCAGCCTGCCGCCCGAGCGCCGGTCCAGCACCACCGTGTCGCCGCTGGCCGGATCGATCAGGCACGAGCTGCCCACCCCGTCGTCGCCGGTGAGGATCGCCGCGACCCGCGCGCCGTCCCAGTTGATCAGCTCTGCGGTACCTTCCGGCGAGCCCACGGCCCACGAGTCGATGCGGCGCGCGTCGCGGTCGTCGGGATCGGTTGTCACGACCCAGATCTGGGTGCGGGTGCCGCCGTCGGGTGCGACCTCACACGCCAACCAGTGGCCGTCTGCAGAGTGCAGGACCCGCGTCACCGGACCTTCGACGGGCAGCTCGACGTGACGCGACGAGCTGGCGCGCCACCCGCGCAGGAAACGCTGCACTGCGCGCGGGTAACCGCCGTCGTCCACCAGATGTGCGAAAGCCGTCGCATCCGGCGACATCGATGCGCCGTAGACCCGGCGAACCTGTTCTCCCACCGGGCCAATTCTGCCTACCGGGCGATCGGCTCGGCGACCCACGGTCGGTTGAGCGGTCGCACAGGTACCCTCGCAGCCATGAGGTGGGTATGACCGACACGCCACGGCCCGGCCGCGACCAGCACTCGCGGGGCTACCGCGGACGCGATGAGCAGCCGCAGGGTTACAGCTATCCGGGCTACGACGACCCGGCATATGCCAGCCAGGCCTATGGCCCCACCTATCAGCCCCCTGCTGGACCCGCCCCGACCGAACGCCTTCCGTCGTACTCCCCGTACGGCTACGACCCCTACGCAACGGGCCAGTACGGGTCCGCCTACCCGCCGGGCGAACCTTCTGAGCCGCCCGCACCGGAGGGGCCGAAGTCGCCGCGCTGGCTGTGGATCGTCGCGGGTATCGCGGTGCTGACCGTGCTCGGCCTGGTCATCGCGCTGGTCATCGTCAACACCTCACAGCAGCAGACCGTCGTCGCGCCGCCCCCGGTCCAGGAGCCCAGCTTCACCGCGCCGACCACGACGCCGCGCCCGACCGTCCCGCGCACGACGCGGCCCAGCGTGCCTGCGGCCCCCACGGTGCCGACAACTCCTACCTCGCCCGGCGGCGCGGCGCCCGGGGTGACTCAGACCGTCATCTACGTCGCCAACGGTTCGGGCCGGGCCATCAACATCACCTACGTCGACACCGGCGGCCTGCTGCAGACCGAGTTCAACGTGATGCTGCCCTGGAGCAAGGAAGTGCAGCTGTCCTCGTCCGCCGCATCGTCGGCCAGCGTCAGCATCATCAACGTCGGCCGCGAGGTGAACTGTTCGATCACAGTCAACGGCGCCGTGGTCCAGCAGCGCACCGGCGCCGGTCTGACGATCTGCACGGCCAGCGGCTAGGCCGGCTGCCGGGCTGGAACACGCACCGCGAGCATGGCCAGCAGCCCGGCGGCGAGCACCACGAGCAGCCCGCCCATCCCGGCGCGGTCGGTTCCGAAGGCGGCGATGAACACGGAGAACAGCATCGGCGCCAGATATGAAACCGCTCGGCCGGTGGTCGTGTAGAGGCCGAACGCGACGCCCTCCTTGCCGTCGGCCGACATGCGCAGCATCAGCGTGCGCGCCGACGACAACGTCGGACCGATGAACAGGCACAGCGCCAGGCCGCAGATCCAGAACGCGAGCGCCCCGTCGAGCGTCATCAGTGTCAGACCCACGGCGATCATCGCGGTCAGTGAGGCGACGATGACGGGCTTGGCCCCGAACCGGTCGTCGAGCAGACCGCCGGCCACGGCACCGATCGCGGCTATGGTGCTGGCGCTCACGCCGAACAGCAGGACGTCGGCCTCGGAGACGCCGTAGACCCGCACGCCGAGGACAGCACCGAAAGCGAAGATCCCCGTGAGGCCGTCCCGGAAGATCGCACTGGCGATCAGGTAGTAGACGATGTTGCGGTCCCGACGCCATTCACTGCGGATGTCGTTCCACAGCTTGCGGTATCCGCCGAAGAACCCGACGGTCTCGCGCCCGTCTGCCGGCCCGGCACTCGGCGCGGCGACGAGCAGCGGCAGCGCGAACAGCCCGAACCAGACGGCAGTGAACACCATCGCGGTCCTGACGTTGAGCCCGTCGTCGACCGGCAGGTTCAACACTCCCCCGTCGCCCGAGATGAATCCGAGGTAGACCACCAACAGCAGCACGACACTGCCGAGATATCCCAAGCCCAAACCGAATCCGGAGATCTGGCCCGAGGTCTGCGGTGTCGACAGCTGACGCAACATCGCGTTGTAGGGCACGGTGGCGAGCTCATTGCATGCCGACGCGCAACCCAGCAGGACCAGCCCGAGGGCGAGGTAGCGGTAGTCGTCGCGGACGAAGCTCATCGCGGCGATCAGCAGCGCGGCCATCGCGGTGAGCACCGCCAGCGCGCGACGCCGCCGCCACGGCGCGTCGACCCACACGCCGGTCACCGGCGCCAGCAGCGCGACGACGAGACCGGCCAGGCCGAGCGCCCAGCCGAGCCAACTGGTCGCACTGATGCCGCCGGGCAGGTCGGCGCCGACGGAGTTGGTCAGATAAATCGAGAACACGAAGGTCACGACGACGGCATTCAGGCCGGTCGCGCCGAAGTCCCACAGCGCCCACGAAGTGATCTGCCGTCGACCGGCGGTCGGAGCGGGCGGCCGGCCTGAATCGGGTGGTTCACTCATGGTCCGCCCAAGATATAGTCCCGCGCATGTCAGTACCCGCACCGAGCGCCGACGCCCGCGCGGTGGTCACCGGCGCATCGCAGAACATCGGCGAGGCGCTGGCCACCGAACTCGCTGCGCGCGGCCACCACCTGATCATCACCGCCCGCCGCGAAGACGTGCTGCGCACACTGGCGGACCGGCTGGCCCAGCAGTACGGCGTGACGGTCGAGGTTCGGCCCGTCGACCTGGCCGACTCCGGCGAGCGCACCGCGCTGTGTGAGGAGTTGGCGACGCGCGACATCTCGATCCTGTGCGCGAACGCCGGCACCGCGACGTTCGGTCCGGTTGCGTCACTGGACCCGGCCGACGAGAAGGCGCAGGTTCAGCTGAACGTGTTGGGCGTGCACGATCTGGTGCTCGCCGTGTTGCCGGGGATGGTTTCGCGGAAAGCCGGCGGCATCCTGATTTCCGGTTCGGCGGCAGGCAATTCGCCGATTCCCAACAATGCGACCTATGCCGCGACCAAGGCGTTCGTCAACACTTTCAGCGAGTCGCTGCGCGGTGAGCTCAAGCGCGTCGGTGTGCATGTGACGCTGCTCGCCCCGGGCCCCGTGCGTGAGACGCTGCCGAACGTCGACGAGCAGTCCCTGGTCGAGAAGCTGATCCCGGACTTCTTGTGGATCTCGACGCAGTACACGGCCAAGCAGTCGTTGGATGCGTTGGAGCGCAACAAGATGCGGGTTGTTCCCGGTGTGACGTCGAAGGCGATGTCCGTCGCCGCGGGGTACACGCCGCGCGCGATAGTGACGCCGATCGTCGGCGCCGTCTACAAGAAGTTGGGTGGCGGCTGAGGCGTCCCCGTTTGTCGCGAAATAGCATTCCTGGTCGTCAAATCGGCCGATCGACAGCCGGGAATGCTATTTCGGCGCAGCGTTTCTCAGCGACGACGGGTGCGACGGCGTCCCGTGCCGAAGATGCTGCGGGTGATCTCGCGGCCGATCACCGTGCCCGCCGATCGCATCGCGCTCTTGAAAGCGGGGCTGTTGACCACTTTCTCGAACATCCCGGGTTCGGCGGTGTCGCGCGACGTCACCTCGCCCGAGGCCGTCGCCCCGCCGACGTCCGGTGGCGTGGACGCGGATGCGCGCCCCTCGGTCGCTGATGGACACCATCGGACCCGATGCGATCACCGCGGCGGCGAAAGCCAGTCCGCTACATCCGGAATACGGGCAGACCATCGACCGGGAGTCCGCCTATGAGCGGCTCAATGCGAAACTCGCGCCTCCTGAACCGGCTGACGACGAGCTACCGCCGCCGCTGCCACCGGACGTCGGCGGGGCGACGGCCTCGGGCGAGGTGACGTCGCGCGACACCGCCGAACCCGGGATGTTCGAGA
>NZ_LZKP01000081.1 GCF_001672895.1 Mycobacterium sp. E740 | reverse complement strand
CTGCTGGCCGACCACCTGGGCACCGTGGCGCTGGCGGTCATCCTCATCGAGGGCGGCCTCACGACCCGGTTCTCCGACGTGCGCCGCGTGCTGGCGCCCGCGGGGATGCTCGCCACCGTCGGTGTCGCGGTCAGCATGGTGGTCACAGCGGTGGGCGCACACCTGCTGCTCGGGTTCGACTGGCAGTTGGCGCTGCTGCTCGGCGCGATCGTCTCGTCCACCGACGCGGCGGCGGTGTTCTCGGTGCTGCGCGTGGTCCCCCTGCCGCGGCGTCTGGCCGGCCTGCTCGAAGCAGAGTCCGGTTTCAACGACGCCCCGGCCGTCATCCTCGTGCTGATGTTCAGCGTGACGCCGTTGGAGATGTCACCCGGACACGCGCTCCTCGAGCTGGGCTACGAGTTGGTGGTCGGCGCTGCTATCGGCCTGGGCTTCGGCTTCTTCGGCTCGATGGCGTTGCGCCGCATCGCACTTCCCGCGTCCGGCCTCTATCCGCTGGCCACGTTCGGACTGGGCATGGTCGCGTTCGCGGCGGGCGGCAGCGCGCATGCGAGCGGATTCCTCGCCGCTTACCTGGCCGCGGTGGTGCTTGCGAACTCCGGCCTGCCGCACCGCTCCGCGACGCGGTCGTTCGCAGAAGGACTCGGCTGGCTCGCGCAGATCGGCTTGTTCGTCCTGCTCGGTCTGCTCGTCGACCCCAGCGGCCTGGCCGCCGAAATCGTGCCGGGCATCATCACCGGCCTGGTGCTGTTGCTCGTCGCCCGGCCACTGTCCGTCGTGGTTTCGTTGATCGGCTTCCGCATCCCGTGGCGCGAACAGGTGTTCCTGTCGTGGGCCGGGCTGCGCGGCGCGGTCCCGATCGTGTTGGCCACGTTCCCGATAGTCGGCGGAGTGCCCGACAGCGTCCGCCTGCTCAACATCGTGTTCATCCTCGTGGTGGTGTTCACGTTGATCCAGGGCCCCAGCCTGCGGCCGGTCGCAAGCCGGCTGGGCCTGATCCCGAGGGAGGCCACCCGCGAGATCCAGGTGGAGTCGGCGCCGCTGGACGTGCTGGACGCCGAGCTGCTGACGATGAAGGTCCAGGCGCCGTCGCGGCTGCACAACGTGACGGTGCTGGAGCTGCGGCTGCCTGACCCGAGCGTCATCACGCTGATCATCCGCGACGGGCGCACCTTCGTCCCGCAGCCCGACACCCGCATCGCGATCGGCGACGAGCTGCTGATCGTCACCACCACGAAGACCCGCGCGGTGGCCGAGCGCCGGCTGCGCGCGGTGAGCCGTCGGGGCAAGCTCGCCTACTGGTTCGATGAATTCGGTGAAGCCGAATGAGGCTAGGCTCGTTTCGGTGAGATTCGCTTTCAAGACGTCGCCACAGAACACCACCTGGGCCGACATGCTGGCCGTCTGGCAGGCGGCCGACGAGATCGAGGTCTTCGAGTCGGGCTGGACGTTCGACCACTTCTATCCGATCTTCTCCGACTCCACCGGCCCATGCCTCGAGGGCTGGATCACGCTGACCGCGTTGGCGCAGGCCACCAAGCGACTGCGTGTCGGCGTGCTGGTGACCGGTATCCACTACCGCCATCCCGCGGTGCTCGCGAACATGGCCGCCGCCCTCGACATCGTGTCCGACGGTCGCCTCGAACTCGGCATCGGCGCGGGGTGGAACGAGGAGGAGTCCGGGGCGTACGGCATCGAGTTGGGCTCCATCAAGGAACGGTTCGACCGCTTCGAAGAGGCCTGTGAAGTTCTCACCAGCCTGCTCAGCCAGGAGACGACCTCATTCGACGGCAGGTACTACCAGCTCAAGGATGCCCGCAACGAGCCCAAGGGTCCGCAGCGTCCCCATCCGCCGATCTGTATCGGCGGCAGCGGCGAGAAGCGCACTCTGCGGATCACCGCGAAGTACGCCCAGCACTGGAACTTCGCCGGCGGCTCACCCGAGGAGTTCGCCCGCAAGCGCGATGTGCTGGCCGCGCACTGCGCCGACATCGGTCGGGACCCCGCAGAGATCACGCTGTCGGCTCATGTGCGCCTCGACGGTGACCGCGACTACGGCAAGGTGATCGACGACGCCGCGGCCCTGGGACGCGAGGGACTGGAGTTGGCGATCGTCTATCTGCCGCATCCGCACGATCCGGCCGTGCTCGAACCGCTCGCGGATGCGATCACCGCGTCGGGACTATGCGACTGACGGTCACGAAAATATAACGATTTGGCAAACCCGGGTCGACGGCCGTCTCAAGCCGGAAATCCGGGGTCGAAAAGTTCGCTAGACGCCGTAGAGACGGAGCTCGTCAGCGGTGATCAGGCGCTCGGCCTTGGCGGGAAATTCGCGGCTCTTGAGGGGATGGCGTAGCAGTGACCAGGCGATTCGGCTCACCCGTGACCGGGCTAATGGGCTGACATACACGGAACTGACTCCTGCGTCTAAACCGATAGCTGACCGGGGGCTCACATTACCGCAGTGCCCCCCGGGAAGTCATTAGACGCCCGCGAACGGGCAAACTGTGGTAGGCACGCCGACAAATCGTCAGATGTTTTTAGAGTGACAGAAGTGAATTTTGAGGTGGTCGGCGTGCGTTGGCGCTCGGTTGTGCGGTTTACGACGCGACACGCCGGCGAAGCGTCGGGATCTGCACAAACGGGCCGCCCAAGCGGGAGCTCACGGCGCCCGGCTCACGGCTGGACGAACACGTCGTTCAGCGTCACGGTGCGCAGCTGGCGTGCGCGGATGATGTCGACCAGTTGCCCGTACACCTCGGTGACCGGGGAGTGGTTCAGGTGGCCGATCACGATGGACTGTGGAGTGAAGGCGCGGTCGGCCATCTTGACGACTTCGCCCGGCGGAATCCACACGTGGTC
>NZ_LZKP01000080.1 GCF_001672895.1 Mycobacterium sp. E740 | reverse complement strand
CTGGTCGTGCGGTGGGTGCGTTCACATTGTCTCCGGTCGTTCTCGCCAGCACTGCCGACGTCTTGTCCCCATGCGGCCGAGGCCATAGTGTGACCGGGGCAACACGATTTTTGATCAAATATCACCAGCGCGCAAGCCGCATCAGATGGAGTACCAGCAGTTGACTTCCTCTTCGCCGCATGGGGACAAGACGTCGGCAGTGCTGGCGAGAACGACCGGAGACAATGTGAACGCACCCACCGCACGACCAGCGAGGCGGCGGGCCGTGCGGCGCGAGCAGATGTCCGACGAGGTCGCAGCGCGGTTGCGGGTCGACATCATGACCGGCACCCTGCGCCCGGGCACTTTCATCCGCCTCGACGAGACCGCGGCGGCGCTCGGCGTGAGCATCACCCCGGTGCGCGAGGCGCTGCGCACGCTCCGCGGCGAGGGGATGGTGCAGCTCGAGCCGCACCGGGGCCACGTCGTGGTACCGCTGACGCGCGGCGACGTCGAGGACATCTTCTGGTTGCAGGCCACGATCGCCAAGGAGCTGGCCGCCACGGCCGCGGTCCGCATCACCGAGGCCGAGATAGACGAGCTGGACCGGCTCAACGACGAGTTGGCCACCGCGGTCGAGCGTCATGAAATAGCAGAGATCGCCGCCGCGGAGTTCGCCTTCCACCGGGCATTCAACCGGTCGACCGGTCGGATCAAGCTGGCCTGGTTCCTTCTCCACGTCGCCCGGTACCTACCCGGCCAGATCTACGCCGGCGACCCGCGATGGGGCGTCGCGGCCGTCGCGGGTCACCGCGAGCTGACCGCGGCGCTTCGCCGGCGCGACGTGGCCACCGTCGTGGCGTTGACCGGCGGCGAGTTCACCGACGGTGCGCGACGGCTTATCGCGCGACTCGACGAAACAGGGTTGTGGGCCTGAGGGTGTGCGCCGAGTGCACGGCTGGTGTACGCAAAACTCGAGAAAACGCACACAGAGCGTGCGCTCGACGAGTGTTCGACGCTGTCAGGTGGCAGCCAACTGCTCGGCGCGGGCCTTGAGGTTGCCGGCCAGGTAGTCCAACGTGTCGCCGATCGCCTTCTTGACCATCTGCTTGGGGATCGGCAGCTTCGTCTCGACGTCGAGGTCGACGGTCAGCAGCGACGTCGCGCCGATCGGCACGACAGAGAACTTCTGTTCCTGCTTCTCGAAGTGGTCGCCCTGCTGGAGCACGGTGAAGATCTGGTTCTCACCCGGGTAGTAGACGGCCGTGATGAATGTGCCGGACTGTCCCTGAACGACGACGTCGAGGCGCAGCTGGCTGGGGCGGCCGTCGTCGTAGCGGGCCAACACCCAGCACCCTTTGATCTCCTCGTTCCACTGGGGGTACGCCTCGAAGTCGGCGACGATTCCCATGATCGCTTCGGCGGAGGCCGCAACCTCGACGGTCTTGCTCACGATCGGCATCCGCCGAGCATATCGATCAGGCGATGCGCGCCTTCTCCAACAGTGCGCGAATCTGCTCCGGTATCGGCACGGGTCTGCGGCCGGCCCGGTCGACGTACACGTGCACCCAGTGACCGACCGCCGCGACCGGCCCGCCGTCCTGCCAGAGCCCCAGCCGGTACGTCACGCTGCTGTTGCCCAACCGCGTGACCGCGAGGCCGACCGACAGCGGATGCGGGAAGCGCACCTCGGCCAGGTACCGGCAGCCCGACTCGGCCACCACGCCCAGCCACGGCGCGGTGAGCGGATCGATCCCGACGCTCGTGTTGATCCAGCCGTTGATGGCGGTGTCGAACAGCGCGTAGTACACCGCGTTGTTGAGGTGGCCGAACATGTCGTTGTCGGCCCACCGGGTGGTCACCGGCCAGTGCACCGGAAAATCGCCGGCTCGAGGCGACTCCTCTTCGGTCATGGCAGCAGTGTCTCAGGCAGGCTGGTGCCCATGAGGATCCGCGGCGCCGTGCTGGAGGAGATCGGCCGTCCGCGGCCGTACGCCGAGTCGAAACCGCTCACGGTCGCCGAATTGGACCTGGCACCGCCCGGCCCGGGCGAACTGCTGGTGCGGGTGGAGGCCGCCGGCCTGTGCCACTCCGATCTTTCGGTGGTCGACGGCAACCGGGTGCGGCCGGTACCCATGCTCCTCGGGCACGAGGCCGCCGGGGTCGTCGAGCAGATCGGGGCCGGAGTCACCGACGTACCCGTCGGCACGCGGGTGGTGATGACGTTCCTGCCCCGGTGTGGTGAGTGCGCCGCGTGCGCGACCGACGGCCTCACCCCCTGCGAGCCGGGTAGCGCGGCCAACGGCGCAGGCACGTTGATGACCGGCGAACGCAGGCTTTCGCGCGACGGCAGGCCCGTCCACCACCATCTCGGCGTCTCCGGATTCGCCACCCACGCGGTGGTCGACCGGCGATCCGTGGTGCCGGTACCCGACGACGTGCCCGCGGCCGTGGCGTCCCTGCTCGGCTGCGCGGTGCTCACCGGCGGAGGCGCCGTGGTCAACGCCGGTCGACCCCGGCCGGGCGACACCCTGGCGGTCGTCGGGCTCGGTGGCGTTGGGATGGCGGCAGTGCTCACCGCGCTCGCCCAGGACGACGTCCGCGTGGTGGGCATCGATCAACTGCCCGAGAAGCTGGCGCTGGTCCGCGACATGGGTGCGCACGATGCGTACACACCGGACGAAGCTCGTGAAAGTGGGCTCAAGGCGAGGATCGTGGTCGAGGCGGTCGGCCATCCGGGCGCGCTGGAGACCGCGGTCGGTCTCACTGCCGCGGGCGGGCGGACGGTGACGGTCGGCCTGCCCCGACCCGAGGCACGGGTGTCGTTGTCCCCGTTGGGATTTGTCGCTGAAGGCCGCTCCCTGATCGGGAGTTACCTCGGTTCGGCGGTGCCGGCGCGCGAGATTCCGTACTTCGTCGGGCTCTGGCGCGCGGGACGCCTGCCGGTCGAGTCACTCGTGTCGTCGACGATCACCCTGGACGAAATCAACTGGGCCATGGACGAACTCGCCGACGGCAGGGCGGTGCGGCAGGTCATCCGCTTCGACTAGAGGCCAGTTCGGCGTTCGCGACGCCCTCGCGCCGCAGCGACGAGACGATCAGCGCCCGCAGCTTGCGGCCGACCTCGAACTGCTTGCCCGGCAAAGTCCGCGCCACCACCTGCAGGTTCACAGTGTCCTTCTCGATGCTCTCGACCCCCATCAGCGCCGGCTCGTCGAGCAGCAGTTCGGGTAGCGCGTCGTCGTCCATCGCCGACTTCGAGACGTCGCGCAGCACATCGCTGACGTGGTTGATGTCCGCACTGACCGGCACCGGCACGTCGACCACCGCCCGGGCCCAGTCCTTCGACAGGTTCAGCGATTTCACGATCTGACCGTTGGGCACCGTGTAGACCTCACCGTCGCTGGTGCGCACCTTGGTGACACGCAGCGTGACGTCCTCCACAGTGCCCCGCGCGTCGCCGCCACTGGTGACGCTGAGCTGTACCAGATCGCCGAAGCCGTACTGCTTTTCGGTGATGATGAAGAAGCCGCTGAGCAGGTCTTGCACGATCCGCTGCGCGCCGAAGCCCAGCGCGGCGCCCAGCACGGCGGCGGGCGCCACCAGTGAGCCGATCGGCAGGCCGAGCTGGTTGGCGATGTCGACGGCCACCACGATGTAGAGCACCGCGATCGCCACCGACGAGATCACCGATGCCACGGCCCGCCGGTGCTTCACGCTTTCCGGTCGCAGCGCCGCATCACCACCGCCGCGGTCGAGCCGCTTGCTGATCCGCCCGGCCACCCAGCGGATCACCCGGGTGGCGATCACGGCGAAGAGGACCACGAGCACGATGTGCAGGCCCTTCGTCGCCAGCCAGTGGCCGACGTTGCCGGTCCAGAACTGGTCCCAGGTGTCTCCGATTGCGAGCAGGGTCGAGTCCGAAATGTGGGAAGTCATCGCCCGACCGGCTTCCCGGTGACCCCGAGAAGCTAAACAACGCGCCGGTCAGAACCAGTTGTCGCGCATGTCGAGCGTGGTGCGGTCCAGGCTCGCGAGCAGGTCGAGTTGCGGCGCAGTCCTGGGCAGTTCGTACCGGAAGAAATAGCGGGCCGCCTGCCGCTTGCCTGCATGGAAGTCTCCGCTGTGACCGTGGGCGGCGATCTCCTGCTGCAACCAGATCCACGCGACGACGATGTGGCCGAACGCTTCCAGGTAGACGACGCTGTTGGCCATCGCGGCCTCGATGTCGCCGGAGCCGAACATCTCGGCGGTGACATCGACGAGGCGCTGCCACGCGGCCGCGAGCATGCCCGCGTGCTCAGCGCTCTGACCGCCGAGCGCGGTGGCCTCGTCCACCGTCCGCCCGATCACCGCGCCCACGGCGGCCAGGCCGGCGCCGCCGCGCGCAGTCACCTTGCGGCCCAACAGGTCCAGGCTCTGGATGCCGTGCGTGCCCTCGTGGATCGGGTTCAGCCGGTTGTCACGGTAGTGCTGTTCGACGTCGTATTCGCGGGTGTAGCCGTATCCGCCGTGTACCTGGATGGCCAGGCTGTTGGCCTCCAAGCACCACTGCGAGGGCCAACTCTTGCCGACCGGGGTGAGCATCTCGAGCAGCTGCGTGGCGGTGTCCCGTTCCTCGTCGGAGGCAGCGCTGTGCTGCAGGTCGACCAGCTTGGCGCAGTAGAGGAGCAACGCCATTCCGCCTTCGGCATAAGCCTTCTGCGCCAACAACATTCGCTTGACGTCGGCGTGTTCGACGATAGGCACCTGCGGTGAGGCCGGGTCCTTGGCGGCTATCGGCCGGCCCTGCGGGCGCTCACGGGCGTACTGCACCGATTTCAGGTAACCGGTGTAGCCCAGGGCCACCGCGCCCATCCCGACACCGAGCCGGGCCTCGTTCATCATCGTGAACATGTACGCGATGCCGCGGTGCGCTTCGCCGACCAGGTAACCTACCGCGCCCGGCCGGCCGCCGGGCGTGTAGGCGCCCTCACCGAGGTTGAGCACCGTGTTGGTGATGCCGCGCTGACCCATCTTGTGGTTCAGCCCGGCCAACACCACGTCGTTGCGCTCACCGATCGAAGCGTCCTCGGCGAGAACGTATTTCGGCACGATGAACAGCGAGATGCCCTTGGTGCCGGGCGGGCCGCCGGGAATCTTCGCCAGCACCAGGTTGACGATGTTGTCCGTCAGCTCGTGCTCGGCGCCGGAGATCCACATCTTCGACCCGAACAGCCGGTAGACGCCGGGCTGCCCGTCCTGCGGTTCGGCGCGGGTGAGGATGTCGGCCAGCGACGAACCCGCCTGCGTCTCCGAGAGCGCCATGGTGCCCGAGAACCGGCCCGCCAGCATGGGTTTGAGGTACGCCTCGATCTGTTCGTCGGTGCCGAACCTTGCCAGCAGGTTCGCGTTGGCCATCGTGAGCATGAGATAGCCGGTCGTGCTGAGGTTCGCCGCCGAGAACCAGGCGAACGCCGCCTGCGCTACCGTCGCCGGCAGTTGTGCGCCGCCGAGCCGCTGATCCATCGACATCGCGATCAGGTCGGCCTCGGCGAAGGCGTCCCACGCCTCCTTCACCTCGGGGATGACGGTGACCTTCTCGCCGTCGAACGTCGGCTCGTTCGCGTCGCTCTTCTTGTTGTGCGTAGCGAAGTACCGCGTCGCGAGCTGCTCGCACAACTCCAGCACCGCGTCGAAGGTTTCGCGCGAATGCTCGGCGAACCGCTCCCGCTCGGTCAGCTCGTCTACGCGCAGCCATTCGTAGAGCAGGAACTCGAGGTCGCGACGCGAGAGCAGCAGAGACTTCACGGCGCGGCAGCCGGGTCGGCTTCCCCGGGCAGTGCGTCGACCTCGATGCCCAGCGGCGACTCCGTGCGCACGGACTCGTCTCGGATCAGCCCGCGCAACAGCGCGGTGCTGAACTCGACGGCGATTTCCTGGGCCGTGCGCCTGCCGTGCGGCCGCAGCCAGCGGTAGGCGCCCAGCGTCATCCCGATGTAACCCAGCGCCAGCACGTGCGAGTCGCAGTCGTAGAACTCGCCGCTGGCGATGCCACGGTCGATGACGTCGCGCACATGCTCGTAGACCTGGGTCTCCTTCTCGCGGATGTAGGCCACCTGGTCCTCGGTGAACCACTCGCCGATGTAGGGGCCCTCCTGGAAGTACACCGCCGCACGCTCGATGTCGCTGGCGATGCCGACCAGCAGTCGCCGGGTGAAGTGGTAGATGGTCTCGCGTGCCGACGCCGACGGATCGTCGTGCAGCGCGTCCACCGTGAAGTCGGCCGCGCCCTTGTAGATGTCGTAGAGGATCAGCGACTTGCTGGCGTAGTAGTGATAGACCGTCGCCTTGTTCAGGCCGACGGCGTCGGCGACGTCGTCCATCCGGGTGCCGTGATAGCCGCGTGCGGCGAAGAGCTTGGTGGCCACGGCCAGCAGCTCGTCGCGACGGGTCCTCCCGTTTCCGGTGGCGGCGTCCGAAGAGGGCATGGCGACTCACTATATGCAGGCCGGGACTGGATCGGGGCACCAATCAACTGGTTGGACAGTTTAGGTTTCGGGGTGTCGCACGGCGCACGCCGGGTACTAGACTCCGAGCAGAGTCGGCCGCAAGCGAGAGGGGCGAACGTGGATCCGAACCCGGACTATGACGCCAGCGACGAGTTGGAGTACGGCATCAACTACTTCGCCTGGATCCTGCGCGGCGTGTACCCGCCCCCGGCTTACCCGCCGGTCTAAGCCGTCAACTGCCAACGGTGGACACCCGCGCCCTGTGCGTAGGAGAGGTGTCCTCCCAGCGCGCCGCCCACTGATACGGCGGTCAACCCGAGCGCGCTGAACGTGCGTGCCGCACCGATTTTTCCGCGCTTGTACTGCCGATAGGCCATCCAGAACGACGCGGCGGCGAGCGCATTGCTCGTCGCGTGCACGATGCCGACCCGCCGCTGCCTGCGTCCTAGTGTCGGGAACTCCGCCCACCCGGCGAGCACCGCGGGCGGCGTCGCGGCGAGCCCGATCGCGATCAGCTGACGGGCAGCGTCGCGATCCTTGAAGACCACATCCAGCACCGCCGACGACATCCACGCGCCGATCGGCAGCGTCACCAACAGCGGATGCGTCGGATGGCCCAGCCACGATCCGCGCAACGCCCGCGCCAGCGCGCCGTCTCCGAGAACGCTGTCGACAGTATCGGCCACGCGCTCGGCCACCCCGTCCAGAGAGTCGACCGATTCGGGTGCCTGCAGAACCGCGTGCATGTCCATGGCGTCCCGGTTACCCGGACGTCCGTGGCTGAACCACCCTGGCCGACGATTACAGCGCTTTGAGTTCCTCGGCCGAACGAGCCGAACACCCGCCCCCGGCTTATCCGCCGGCGTGAGCGCGCGACACCGAGATTGACCAGCTAGCGCGCAGGTAGCGGTCTTCAGCTCCGTGCGAGATGAGTACCGGCCATAGGGCCACGCCGGTCGCCGTGCGGCAGATGCGAGACTTTCCGGATGATTATCGGGATCCCACGCGAATCCCAGGTGGGTGAGACGCGTGTCGCGGCGACGCCGCAGACCGTCGGGCAACTCCTCAAGCTGGGCTACTCCGTCGTCGTCGAGTCGGGCGCCGGCGCCGAATCAAGCTTTGCTGATGCCGCCTACGTCGAGGCAGGCGTCGAGATCGGCGACCCCTGGGGTGCCGACGTCGTGCTCAAGGTCAACGCGCCGTCGGATGACGAGATCGCGAAGCTGCGCGACGGCGCGACGCTGGTCAGCCTGATCTCGCCTGCGCTGAACCCGGAACTGGTCGAGAAGCTGTCCGCCCGGCCGCTCACGGTGCTGGCGATGGACGCCGTGCCGCGCATCTCGCGGGCGCAGTCGCTGGACGTGCTGTCGTCGATGGCGAACATCGCCGGCTACCGCGCCGTCGTCGAGGCCGCGCACAGCTTCGGCCGGTTCTTCACCGGCCAGGTGACCGCCGCGGGCAAGGTGCCGCCGGCCAAGGTACTCGTCGTCGGCGCCGGCGTGGCCGGCCTGGCCGCCATCGGTGCGGCGGGCAGTCTGGGCGCGATCGTGAAGGCCACCGATCCGCGGCCGGAGGTCGCCGATCAGGTCCGCTCGCTGGGCGGGGAATACGTGTCCGTCGATCCGGAGGCGGCCGAAATCTCCGCGACCGGATACGCCAAGGAGATGGGCGAGGACTACAAAGCCCGCGAGGCGGCGCTGTACGCCGAGCTCGCCAAGGACGTCGACATCATCATCACCACCGCGCTGATCCCGGGCAAGCCCGCACCGCGGATCATCACCGCAGACATGGTCGCGTCGATGAAACCGGGCAGCGTGCTCGTCGACATGGCCGCCGCCAACGGCGGCAACGTCGAGGGCACCGTCAAGGATCAGGCGATCGTCACCGACCACGGCGTGACGATCATCGGCTACACCGACCTGGCCGGACGGCTGCCCGCCACGGCCAGCCAGCTCTACGGCACCAACCTGGTGAACCTGCTCAAGCTGCTCACCCCGGAGAAAGACGGGCAGCTCACGCTGGATTGGGACGACGTCGTCCAGCGGTCGGTCACCGTCGTGCGCGACGGGGAGGCCACCTGGCCACCACCACCAGTTCAGGTGTCCGCGGCGCCCACTGCGGCCGCTGCCGCCCCGGTCGAGCACAAGCCCGCCAAGACGCCGATGACGACGGGACGCCGGCTGGGCATCACCTTCGCGGCCGCGGCGGTGCTGTTCGCGCTCGTCGCGTTGTCGCCTGCCGCGCTGCAGGTACACCTGACGGTGTTCGCGCTGGCGATCGTCATCGGCTACTACGTCATCGGCAACGTGCACCACGCCCTGCACACGCCGCTGATGTCGGTGACCAACGCGATCTCCGGCATCATCGTCGTCGGCGCGCTGTTGCAGATCGGCCACGGTGACAGGGGAAATGGCACAGTCATCACCGTCCTTGCTTTTCTGGCGATTCTGCTCGCCAGCATCAACGTCTTCGGTGGCTTCGCGGTGACCCGCCGCATGCTGGCGATGTTCTCGAGGAGCTGAGCGAATGTTCACCATAGAAACCACGGCGACCGCCGCCTACGTCGTCGCCGCAATCCTGTTCATCCTGGCACTCGCCGGCCTGTCCAAACACGAAACATCCAGGGCAGGAAACAGTTTCGGTATCGCCGGCATGACCGTCGCACTGATCGCGACGATCGCGCTGGCGCTGACGCGCCACATCGAACCGTTGGGGCTGGCCCTGCTGGGCGGTGCCACCGTCATCGGCGCCGCGATCGGCCTGTGGCGTGCGAAGGTCGTCGAGATGACGGGCATGCCCGAGCTGATCGCTCTGTTGCACAGCTTCGTCGGCCTGGCCGCGGTTCTGGTCGGCTGGAACGGCTATCTGCATGTGGAGGCCGACGCCGGCGGCGGCGAAGCGCTCAAGCTCGGCTCCGAGGGCATGCTGGGCATTCACTCCGCGGAAGTCGTCATCGGCGTCTTCATCGGTGCGGTGACGTTCACCGGTTCGATCGTCGCCAACCTGAAGCTGTCGGCGCGGATGAAGTCCGCGCCGATGATGCTGCCCGGCAAGAACTTTCTGAACGTCGGCGCGCTCGTCGTCTTCGCCGCATTGACGGTGTGGTTCGTGATCGACCCGCAGTTGTGGCTGCTCGTCGTGGTCACCGTGCTGGCACTGCTGCTCGGCTGGCACCTGGTCGCCTCGATCGGCGGCGGCGACATGCCCGTCGTGGTGTCGATGCTCAACAGCTACTCGGGCTGGGCCGCGGCGGCCTCCGGCTTCCTGCTGTCCAACGACCTGCTCATCGTCACCGGCGCGCTCGTCGGCTCCTCCGGTGCCTACCTGTCCTACATCATGTGCAAGGCCATGAACCGGTCGTTCATCTCGGTGATCGCCGGCGGCTTCGGCATCGAAGCTGGGCCCGCCGACGACAAGGACTACGGCACCCACCGCGAAATCGACGCGGAGAGCGCCGCCGAACTGCTCGCCTCGGCCCACTCCGTCATCATCACGCCGGGCTACGGCATGGCCGTCGCGCAGGCCCAGTACGGCGTCGCCGACCTGACCCGCAAGCTGCGCGACCGCGGCGTCAACGTGCGGTTCGGCATCCACCCCGTCGCGGGACGATTGCCCGGCCACATGAACGTGCTGCTCGCCGAGGCCAAGGTGCCCTACGACATCGTGCTGGAGATGGACGAGATCAACGACGACTTCAGCGACACCGACGTCGTGCTGGTCATCGGCGCCAACGACACCGTCAACCCGGCGGCGGCCGAGGACCCGGGCAGCCCGATCGCCGGCATGCCGGTGCTGACGGTGTGGAACGCCAACCACGTCATCGTCTTCAAGCGGTCCATGGCTTCTGGGTACGCGGGCGTGCAGAACCCGCTGTTCTTCCGGGACAACACGCAGATGCTGTTCGGCGACGCCAAAGACCGGGTCGACGCGATCAACGCCGCGCTCTCTGAAACGGTCGCCGCAGGCCACTAGAGTCCGCGCAGTTCGCTCGGCTCGTCGCACGGGGTGCGCGGCCGGGTGCAGTTAGCATCCCCCGAGTGCAGGGAGTCGAACCGGCGCAGTCTGACGGCAAGTGGAACGGACGACTGGCCAGCATTGGCACGGTCGGGATCATCGTCCTCATCTACGCCGCCGCGCTGGCCGGCTACCACTACGTCGCGGGCCCCGCCAAGTCGTTGGACCCACCGGATCTCGGTGAGAACAGCGACACGATCGTGCAGGTCACCCTCGAAGCGATTCGCCCGGTCGACCACCAGGTGGACGCCAGGGTCATCGTCTTTCCCGCCGACGCCCACATGAACACCGAACTCAACGTGGTGAACACCGACATCGCGGTGCGGCTCTTCCTGAACGAGGTGAGCCTCGGCGGAGACCTGGAAACGCCGAAAGGCAAGCTGCCGGAAGAGATCAGCACCAAGATCGCGATCAAAGGTGACTCGGAGGACTGGCCCTTCGACTCGTACACGCTCGGCGCGCTCGGAGCCGATGTGATCGTCGGGACCGGGGATGAGCGGCGGTTCGAACCCGCTCGGGTCGAGGTGACGGGGAGCCTCAACAGCTGGGACATCACCAGCACACGCAGCGGTCCGGCCACCCAGTCGTTGGGCGACGGCGACTACCAGACCGTGACGCTGAGCCGGGCACGCGGCCCGCTCGCCTTCGACCTCGGACTGTGCCTGGTGCTGTTCACCCTGCCCGCGCTGGCGTTGTTCGTGTCGATCGAGATGCTGCGCGGCCGCAAGACTTTCCTTCCGCCGTTCGGCACCTGGTACGCGGCGACCTTGTTCGCGGTCATTCCGATCCGGAACTTCATGCCGGGCGCGCCGCCGCCCGGGGCGTGGATCGACCGCATCCTCGTGCTGTGGGTGCTGCTGGCGTTGACCGCGGCCATGGTCCTGTACTTCACCGCCTGGTGGCGGCGCAGCGACTGAGCTGCTCCCCCCGTCGTCGGTCCCTCGCCGAGTTGCCTGTCGTCGCGGATTACAGTCCACACGCATGACGGTCGACCGATTGCTGCCTTCCGCCGACGCAGCGGACCTGCTCGCGCTCACCCGCGACATCGCCGACAAGGTGCTCGACCCGATCGTCGACGACCACGAGAAAGCCGAGCGCTATCCCGAAGGTGTGATGGCGCAACTGGGCGCGGCGGGGCTGCTGAGCCTGCCGCAGCCCGAGGAGTGGGGCGGCGGCGGCCAGCCGTTCGAGGTCTACCTGCAGGTGCTCGAGGAACTGGCGGCGCGCTGGGCGGCGGTGGCCGTCGCGGTCAGCGTGCACAGCCTCTCGTCGCATCCGCTGCTGACGTTCGGCAGCGACGAGCAGAAGCGGCGCTGGCTGCCCGGGATGTTGTCGGGTGAGCAGATCGGCGCCTACAGCCTCTCCGAACCGCAGGCCGGTTCCGACGCCGCGGCACTGCGCTGCGCGGCGACCAGGACGGACAACGGCTACACGCTCAACGGTTCGAAGTCCTGGATCACGCATGGCGGCCGGGCCGACTTCTACACCTTGTTCGCGCGCACGGGCGAAGGGTCGCGCGGCATTTCGTGCTTCCTGGTGCCGGGCGACCTGCCCGGGCTCACGTTCGGCAACCCCGAGGAGAAGATGGGTCTGCATGCGATCCCGACCACGTCGGCGTTCTACGAGGACGCCCACCTCGATGCCGACCGGTTGATCGGCGCGGAGGGCCAGGGCCTTGCAATCGCCTTCTCCGCACTGGATTCCGGCCGGCTGGGCATCGCCGCGGTCGCGACCGGCCTGGCGCAGGCCGCACTCGACGAGGCAGTCGCCTACGCCAACGAGCGAACGACGTTCGGCCGCAAGATCATCGACCACCAAGGGCTGGGCTTCCTGCTCGCCGACATGGCGGCCGCGGTCGCCAGCGCGCGTGCGACGTACCTGGACGCCGCACGTCGCCGC
The DNA here is from genome assembly GCF_001672895.1 of Mycobacterium sp. E740. GTDB lineage: Bacteria > Actinomycetota > Actinomycetes > Mycobacteriales > Mycobacteriaceae > Mycobacterium. The sequence continues at coordinate 53,499 of NZ_LZKP01000080.1, read as the reverse complement.
GACGCCGGCCGTGACTACTCGCAGCAGGCCAGTGTGGCCAAGCTCGTCGCCACCGACGCAGCGATGAAGGTCACCACCGATGCGGTGCAGGTGTTCGGCGGCGCCGGCTACACCCGCGACTACCGCGTCGAGCGCTACATGCGCGAAGCGAAGATCACCCAGATCTTCGAGGGCACAAACCAGATCCAGCGCCTCGTCATCGCCCGCGGGCTCAGTTCGTGACCGCAGGTTCGGGCGGCGACGTGGCAGTGACCTGCGTCCCGTAGCCGTCCTCGGAGCTGATCCGCATCGACCCGCCCATCGCGTCGAACCTGGCCAGCAGCGAACCGAGCCCGATATGCCCATCCGCGACGTACTGCTCGACGATCGCCGGATCGAAGCCCTTGCCGTCATCGGTGACGGTCAACACGATCCGGTCTCCCCACCGCGACAACCCGACGCGGACCAGGCGTGCTTCGGCATGCTTGTGGATGTTGGCGAGCAGTTCCCGGGCCGCGCGGTACAGCAGCTGCTGCGATTCCGGCTTACCGACGTCGGCCAGATCCGCCTCGACCACGTAGTCGCCACGAGACTCGAACTGCCGCAGCAGTTCTCGCACGGCGGGCATGAGCCCGAGCTGGGCCAGCACCTGCGGGTGCAGTTCGCTCACCGTCGAGCGCAACGCCGCGGCGGTCTGCTGCAGCGCGGCATGCACCGTGTCCAGCGCGGGGTCGCCCGCGCGTTCGCGGACCTCGTCGAGGTCGAGGCGCGCGGCGAGCAGGGTCTGCAGCGGGCCGTCGTGCAGATGCTCGGCGACCTCCCGGTTGTGCCGCTCGTCGGCCTGCATCGCCTCGGACACCAGTTGGCGCCGCACGTTCTGCAGCTTCGTCACGCGGGCCTGCCGTCGCACCAGCACCACGCACAGCGCGGTCATCGCCGCCGCTGACCAAAGCAGGAAACCGAACTGGGTGTAGACGACGTCCGGCATGCCGACCGTGTCGTCGCGTTTGGAGTAGACGATCCACACTCCCAGATAGGCGAAGGCCGTGCCGATTCCGAGCACACAGGTCAGCATCGGCCGGTCCTGGAACGCGACCGCGATCGGCAGCAGGAAGAACACCGGAAGCAGCGCCGCCGTGGCGCCGCCGGAGACCACGCACAGCGTCACGATGGCGAACACGTCCACCCCGGTCGACGCCCAGTCCGCCCACCGCGGCACCGGTCCGCGCATGACCATGGCGAGCCACACCAGCGCTGCCACCACCCACAGCCCGAGCACCGCGGCGTAGACGCCGGGCAGCCAGTGGTCGACCTCCCAGATCCACACCAGCACGGCGACCAACGCGATCAAGGGCAGCCGCAGGATCGCGCTGACGCGCACGGGTTCTGAGGCGAAGAAGTTCGCGATGCGGTCCATCACGGGCGTGTCATCCGGTCACCCGAGGTCAGTCCAGCAGCTTGCGGCGCATCGCCTCGGCGACGACGGCGCCGCGGTCGTTGACACCGAGCTTCTCGTAGAGCCGCTGAACGTGGGTCTTGACCGTCGACGGCGCCAGGTACAACTCCTTGGCCATCGCGGGGATGCTGGCCCCGGACGCGATCAACTTGAGCACCTCGCGTTCGCGCGGGCTGAGCACCGGGCCTTCGGGCTCGGCGCGCTTGCGGATCTCGCCGGCCAACCCGGCGGCCAGCGTCGGTGCGACGACGTCTCGGCCCTTGGCGCAGTCGAGCACCGCGGCGACCAGTTCCGAGCGGGTCGACTCCTTGGGCAGGAATCCGGCCGCTCCGTGCTGCAACGCCTGATAGACGATCGCGGACTCGTCGTGCGCGGAGATCAACAACACCCGGGTGGGCAGTTCGTCGCGCACCACCGCGGCGGCAACCTCGGCGCCGTCCATCCCGGGCATCCGGTAGTCCAGCAGCGCCACCTGCGGGGTGTGCGAGCGGATCGCCTCCAGCGCGGCCTTTCCGTCGTCGGCCTCGGCCACCACGTCGATCTGACCACTGGACACCAGCGCGCGCACCATGCCGTCGCGGAACATCGGGTGGTCGTCGCCGACCACCACCCGGACCTTTTCGCTGGTGAAACCCGTCGCCACGCTTTTCAGCTTGGCATAGCGGGCGGCGGGTTTCCTCCGATTGGGGGACAACCGATTCAGCCGCTCCGCCGACCGTTCGTCCGACATACACCGCGGCGGCGCTGCGCCACTCTTGAGTCATCGCCGGAACAGACCGGCAGACCAGCCGAAAAGCAACCACCACAGGAGAATTCGAAATGACCACCAACACCAACCGCCGCTTCGCCCGCTTCTTCGCCATCCCGATCGTCGCGGGCGGAATCCTCGCCGGGGCACTCGGTCTCGCCGGTACCGCCAGCGCCGGTACCTACACGCCCGACAACACGCCGCGACCGGGAATCGTCGCCATCCCGCAGGTCACCGCGCCCTCGGCGGGATCCATGACGAGTGGGCACCGCATCGACCATCTGCAGACCGTGCAGCCGAGCTATCACCCCTGATCCGCACGACAAGAGCGGGGCACCCACGAAAGGTGCCCCGCTCTTGGCGTTTGGTTCGGTCAGACACCCGCCAGGATGTCGGCGGTCTGCAGTGCCTGCGCGACGCCGGCGACGATCGACGCCAGCCGGATCGCTTCGAAGATCACCGTCCGCGAAACCGGGTTCTCGCTGGCGTCCCGCAGCGTCTTCTCGTGCGCCGCCAGGCAGTGGCCGCAGCCGTTGATCGCCGAGACCGCCAGCGACCACAGCTCGAAATCATCCTTGGCGACACCGGGATTGCCGATGATGTTCATCCGCAGGCCGGCGCGCAGATCGTCGTACGCACCGTCGAGCTGGCCCTTGCTGCGGTAGAACACGTTGTTCATCCCCATGATCGCCGCGGCTCCCAGGGCGGCGTCGTACGCCTCCTGGCTGAGAATGTCCAGCGCGTCCTCGGCGATCTCCCGCAGCAGCCGCTCCGACTTGGTCGCAGCGGCGGTCGCCACGAGGGCACCCCACAGCTGCTGTTCGGACAGCTCCGTGGATTTCACGATGCTGCCGAAGTTGAGCTTGAGATCCTTGGCGTACCCGGGCAGCGCTTCCTTGATGTTGTCGATGCTCACGGTCACACCGCCTCTGCGAGCAGCTCGCCCGCCTTGATCGTGGGATCGCCCTTCTTCCAGTTGCAGGCGCACAGCTCGTCGGACTGCAACGCGTCGAGCACCCGCAGCACCTCGTCGACGTTGCGGCCCACCGAACCCGCCGTGACCGAGACGAACTGGATCTCGTTGTTGGGGTCGACGATGAACGTTGCGCGGTCGGCGACACCGTCGGCGTTGAGCACGCCGGTCGCGAGCGCGAGCTCACGCTTGAGGTCGGAAGCCATCGGGAACGGCAGCTTCTTGAGGTCCTCGTGCTGCGCGCGCCACTGGAAGTGGACGAACTCGTTGTCGACCGACACCCCGATGACCTTGGCGTCGCGGTCCTCGAAATCCTCGTTGAGCTTGCCGAACGCGGCGATCTCCGTCGGGCACACGAACGTGAAGTCCTTCGGCCAGAAGAACACGATCCGCCACTTGCCGTCGTGGTCGTCGCTGGTCACACGGATGAAGTAGTCGTCAGGCTGCTTGGCATCGACCTCGGAGAGGTCACCGCCGACCACCGCCGCCATGTCGTAGCGGGGGAACTGGTCACCGATCGTCAACAATGCCATCGCTAGCACACCATCCTTCTAATTTTGATTCAGTCCAGATTACCTAATCGATTCTGCGCCTTCCGCAGTCGGAAGACAAGGCGGCCGGACGTGATTGTGGCCACAGGCCTGCGCTGAAATTGGTTCGGTTCCAGCAGATTTCGCGGGGCGGTCGCCGAGGTCACCGTATCGTCCCCCACGCCGCATTCGCGCGGCGGTGCGTTGCTACCGTCGGCAGGATGTCGAACATCTCCGAGAACGACCGCATCGAAGACGTCGCGCCCGGCGACATCGTGCTCGTCGAGCGCGACGCCGGAACCGTCCCGTGCAAGGTGGTCCACAAAGCCGCCGAGGACGGCGGCCCCGACGGAAAGTGCGTCGTCACCTACGAAGTCGACGACGGCGCGACCTTCCAGGTCGAGTACGCCGCGGGCACCCGCGTCACCCGTTCGCTCGAGGCGAAATGGGAGTCGGATCAAAGTCCGACGCAGCACAAGCCGCTCTGACGGGGTGTCATATCGTGGCGGCATGGACTTCGCGATGTCGGCCAAGGCACAGGATTACCACGCGCGCCTGACCGAGTTCATGACGGAATTCGTCTTCCCCGCGGAGGCCGAATACCACCGCTATCGCGAGGAGGCCGGGCCCAAGGACCACACCGTCCCGCCCATCGTCGAGGAGTTGAAAGCCCTCGCGAAGGACCGCGGGCTGTGGAACCTGTTCCTGCCGTCGATATCGGGGCTGACCAACCTGGAGTACGCGCCGCTGGCCGAACTCTCGGGGTGGAGCATGGAGATCGCGCCCGAAGCGCTCAACTGTGCCGCGCCCGACACCGGCAACATGGAAACGCTGCACCTGTTCGCCACCGAGGAGCAACGCAAACAATGGCTCGAGCCGTTGCTCGCCGGCGAGATCCGCAGCGCCTTCGCGATGACCGAACCGGCGGTGGCGTCCTCGGATGCCCGCAACATCGAGACCACGATGCTGCGCGACGGAAACGACTACGTCATCAACGGTCGCAAGTGGTGGATCACCGGGGCGGCCGACCCCCGCTGCAAGATCCTTATCGTGATGGGCCGCACGAACCCGGAGGCGGCCAGCCATCAGCAGCAGTCGATGATCCTGGTGCCGGTGGACACGCCCGGCGTCGACATCCAGCGCTCGCTGCCGGTGTTCGGCTGGCAGGACCAGCACGGGCACTGCGAGATCGTCTTCGACAACGTGCGTGTGCCGGCCGAGAACCTCCTGCACGAGGAGGGCAGCGGGTTCGCGATCGCGCAGGCGCGGCTGGGCCCCGGCCGCATCCACCACTGCATGCGCGCGCTGGGTGCCGGCGAGCGGGCGCTGGCGCTGATGGTGAACCGGGTGCAGAAGCGGGTCGCCTTCGGTAAGCCGCTGTCCGAGCAGGGCGTGGTGCGTGAGGCGATCGCCAAGTCGCGCAACGAACTCGACCAGGCGCGGCTGTTGTGTGAGAAGGCCGCGTGGACCATCGACCAGCGTGGCAACAAGGAAGCGCACGTACTGGTCAGCCAGATCAAAGCTGTTGCGCCGCAGGTGGTCTGCGACGTCATCGACCGCGCGATCCAGGTGCACGGCGCCGCCGGGGTCAGCGACGACTTCCCGCTCGCCCGGCTGTACAGCTGGCACCGCGCAATGCGGTTGTTCGACGGGCCGGACGAGGTGCACATGCGGACGATCGCCCGAGCCGAACTGGGTAGGGAGAAAAGCGCTTTCGCGACGGCGGCGAGCCGCCAATCAAGTCCGGCGATCGGCCGGTGAGCATCGGAATCGGCGAGCTCTCCGGCGCATGGAACTTCCGTGACGTCGCCGCCGAGACGGGTGTCCGGCCGGGCAGGTTCTTCCGGTCCAGCGAACTGAGCGGTCTCGACGACGCCGGCCGCCGTCGCCTCCTCGAACTCGGCATCACCGACGTCGCCGATCTCCGCTCAGCGCGGGAGGTGGAACGGCACGGCACGGGCGCGGTGCCCGCAGGTGTGGAAGTGCACCACCTGCACTTCCACGAGGTCACCGCCGTGACCGCCGAAGCGCCGCACGAGTCGGCCTTCCAGAAGATGATGACCGACAAGTCCGATGACGAGGACATCAGCGTGGCCGCGTCGCGGTTCATGACCGAGGAGTACCAACGCTTCCCGACGTTGCCTGGCGCACAACGCGCTGTGCGGCAAGTGATTTCGCTGCTTGCGGCGGGCCGCCCGGTGATCGCGCACTGTTTCGCCGGTAAAGACAGGACCGGTTTCACGGTGTCGACGACTCTCGACGCGGTGGGCGTGGACCGCGACGTGATCATGGCCGACTTCCTGCGCAGCAACGACGCGGTACCCCGGTTGCGGGAGCAGATCATGCTGTCGGTGCGCGAGCGGATCGAGACCGACGAGGAAGTCACGTTCGTCGAGGCCCGGTTGACCGAGGCGGTGCTCGGGGTGCGCGAGGAATACCTGGCCGCGTCGCGCCGGTCCATCGAAGAGAACTACGGCTCGCTGCGCGGCTACCTCGAAGCGGCCGGCGTCAGCGACGAGGACGTCCGGCGCGTGCGCGCCACGCTCCTCGACTGAGCTGACCGACCGCGCCGCTAGCCCGAGCCCTTCTCTGCCTCGTACTTCTTGGTCATGTGGTCGATGGCCGACAGCTGCGTCTGGGCCAGCTCCTCGCGCACGTCGCCGGCCCGCGCCGCGGCGTCCAGGGTCGGCTGCGCCTGGCCCTGGAAGTGCGGGAACACCTCGGCGGCGAACAACTCCGCCGAACGTTTCGTGGCCGCCGGGTTGGCCCACTCGTGGCCCATCTGCAGCAGGCAACCGAAGCCGCCGGACTGGTCCCAGAGCCGCTGCACCTGCGCTCTGGCCCGCTCCGGTGTGCCGATCACGCCGGCGCCCGCCTCGTTGATGATGTCGATCATGTCGTCGATGCGGTCGCCCGGAATCGTCATCTGCGGGAACGCCGCCACTTTCTGGAAGTAGTTGAACCACGGCTCGATTCCGAAGCGGACGTCCGCGCGAGCCTGCTCGTCGGTCTCGGCGATGTGGAACGGCCCGACCAGCGACCAGTTCCTGCGGTCGACGGTGGTGCCGAACGCGGTCGCCCGTTCCTCGACGATGCCCCAGTGGTGGGCGAGCGCGTCGAACCCTTCGACGACCAGCGTCGCACCGATCGACAACAGGCCGATGCCGTGCTTGCCCGCCAGCCGAGCGCCGGTCGGAGATGCCACGGCCGCGACGGCGAGCGGGATGCCGTCCTCGGAGTAGGGCGCCAATTGCAAACGGGCGTCGAACAACTCGTGCGTCGGCGTCTTCGCCGAGACCGTCTCCCCGGCCAGCAGACGCACCACGATGTCGAGGTTGGTCTCCAGCAGTTCACGGGTGTCGGTGGGCGTCAGCCCGATCATCGCCGCGTCGGTGGGCAGCGAGCCCGGACCCATTCCGCCGATGATGCGGCCGTGGGTGAGGTGGTCCAGCAGCATCAGCCGGTCAGCGGTCCACAGCGGGTTGTGGTACGCCAGGGAGATGACGCCCGTGCCGAAGCGGATCCTCTTGGCGCGCTGGGCCGCCGCGGCGATGAACACCTCCGGCGAGCTGATGATCTCGCTGCCGGCGGAGTGGTGCTCCCCGATCCACACCTCGTCGTAGCCGACCGCGTCGAGATGCTCGATGAGTTCGAGGTCGCGTTGCAGGGCGAGCGTTGGATTGGTGCCGGCGCGGTGAAACGGTGCGATGAAGTATCCGAAGCGCAGCTTGGCCATTGAAGCAAGTTACTGCGTCAAGTACACCCCGATAGCCCAAACGACCGTGGCGAGCAGCGCGCCTGCCATTTCGACGCCGACCGAGAGGGCGACCCCCTTGAGCGCATGCTTCGTCGAGGCCCACGCCAGCCGCCGGTCGCGCCGAGTGGCCAATTCGGCGAGGTAGATACCGAGCACGAAGCCGATCACCAGGCCGAGGACGGGGATCACAAAGAACCCGACGATTCCCAGCGCCGCCCCGGCCACCAGGCTCAGCGTGCGGACGTCGGCAGCCCGCATGCGTTTCACCGGCCAGGTGTACTTGACCAACAACGAGGCGCCGAGCAGCGCGGTGACGACCCCGAGCGTCACCCATCCGGTCGTGTTGTGCTCGACGACGGCCCAGACGGCGATCGCCCCGAACACCAGCAGGGTTCCCGGCAGCAGGGGGAGGAGTATGCCCACCAGTCCGACGGCGATCGCCAGCGCTACCAGGACGACGCCGCCGGAGCTCATGGCACCAAGCTATCGCCTCACGGTCGCCGGGCGCGGACCCACTGAACGTTGCCGAGGGTCTTGGTGCGCACGCCGACGAAACCGTGTTGTTCGAACAGGTCCCCGAGGTCGTCCTCGCCGAAGAAATGCGCCCCGCCGCTGGACAACAGGCGCAGCGGCGCCGGCAGGCTGCCCACCGTCGGCACCATGATCGCGATCCGGCCGCCCGGCCGCAGCACCCGGGACATCTCCGCGACCGTCGTGGACGGCTCGGGGATCAGTTGCAGCACCGCCAGTGAGGTCACCGTGTCGACGGACTCTTTCCGGAACGGCAGCTGCTGCGCGTCGGCCCGCAGGAAACAGATGTTCGGCGCGGTCTGAGCGCGCACCGCCCGGTTGAGCATCGGTTCGGAGATGTCGATGCCGACGGCCAGCCCGTCCGGCCCGGCGGCGCGCGCCAGCGCTGCGGTCACGTTGCCTGGGCCGCTGCCGATGTCGAGCGCGACGGCCCCTTCGGGGATGTCGAGCCAGTCGATCGGCAGCTGCCACGCCCCGACGAACCTGCGGGCCAACGCCTGCGCGTGGTCGTAGAGCATCGACCCCGGACCGGACGCCCATGCCGCCTGGATCAACCCGCTGTTCTTCGGCGGCGTCTCGCCGGTCGAGGCCCCGTTGCCCAGCAGGTCCAGATAACCCTTGCTGACGTCGGGATGCGACGGCGGATCGGTGAAGAGTTCGAGTGCCCGTTCCAGCGCTGGCGTCATACCCCCACGCTACCTCCGCGATTTGTGAGTGATTCCGCTCGCGCAGCGACTGTTTTCACTCACAAATCCCGCGTTCCAGCTGGTCCGCCAGGTCGCCGAAATCAGTCGCCATGACGTCGAACTCCCCGTCGTCAATCTTCGACGGGCGGCGCCGGCCGGCACCGTACTCCAGCGGCCGGTCGACATACGCCGTCATCAACCCTGCGCGTTTCGCGCCGCGCAGATCACTCGCGTGCGCCGCCACCAACATGAGCTCGCTGGGCGCCACGTCGAGCATCTCGGCGCAGCCGAGGTACGCCTGCGCGTCGGGCTTGTAGTGGCGGAACAGTTCTGCAGAGATCACGCAGTCCCACGGCAGGCCGGCGCGCTTGGCCATGTTGGTCAGCAGCGACATGTTTCCGATGGACAGCGTCGTGATGACATGGCGGGCCTTCAGCCGCGTGAGGCCGTCGACGACGTCCGGCCAGGGGTCGAGCCGGTGCCATGCCCGGTTCAGGTGGTCGATGTCGTCGTCGCCGACCGCGATGCCCGTCCGCTCGAGCAGGTCGACGAGGATCATCCGGTGCAGGCTGTCGATCTTGGTCCACGGCAGCTCACCGCGTCGCACGCGATCCATCGCGGGCGGGTAACCGGCCCGCCAGTCGTCGGCGAATGCGGCCCAATCCCGTTGCACGCCATGGGTTCGGCCGAACTGCTCGAGCTCGCGGACGATGCTCGAACGCCAGTCGACCACCGTCCCGAACACGTCGAACGCCAACGCCTCGGGCACCTACGGCTCCAGCACGACCTTGCCGAGCACTGCGCCGTCCGCCAGCGCCTGCAGCGCTTCAGCACCCCGCGACAACGGAAAGCGCACCGGCGGCGGGGGCCGCAAGCCGGCCTTGACCAGTTGCGCGACGCCGAACTCGAACACCGCCTGGGAGCCGGGCTTGCGATTGACGTACTCGCCGTAGCCGACACCGATCACCGAGACGTTGCGCAGCAGCAGCCGGTTCACCTTGACGGTCGGGATCCCGCCGGCGGCGAAGCCGATCACCAGCAGCCGGCCCTCGACGGCGAGCGCACGGATCGCGTCGTCGAAAGCCTCGCCGCCGACCGGATCGACCACCAGATCGACGCCCCGGCCGTCGGTCGCCTCCTTGACCGCCTCTAGCCAGCCGTCGGTGAGCGGGAGCACCACATCTGCGCCGAGCGATTCGACGAACTCGACTCCCTGCGGCCGGTGCACCATCGCGATCACCTTGGCGCCCAGCGCCTTCGCGATCTGCACGGCCGCAGTGCCGACGCCGCCCGCGGACCCCAGCACCAGCACAGTCTCGCCGGGCCGCAGTGCGCCACGCTTGGCCAGCGCGAAGTACATCGTCTGGTAGTTGCCCAGCAGCGCAACCGATTCCGCGTCGTCCAGATCGTCGGGAGTGTGCGTGAGGTTGGCCGCCGGCACCACCACCCGCTCGGCCCACGCGCCCAGCATGGACAGCGCGGTCACCCGTTGACCGGGTTTGAACTCCGACTCGTACGGCGCCGATCGCACCACCCCGGCGACCTCCATGCCGGGGACGAACGGCGGCTCCAACCTCAGTTGGTACTCGCCGCGCAGCAGCAACAGGTCGGGGAAGCTGACCCCGGCCGCACCGACGTCGACGACGACGACGTCATCGCCGCCAACATCGTCCACGTCGGTGTAGGCCAGGCCGGCGGGCCCGGTGAGCTGCTGCGCGACAAGCGCTTTCATGCAGGCTCAGCCGAGGCTGAAGGTGGCCCGCTGCGCCGCCGAAAGGTCGGTGATCTCGCCCCACTTCGCGGCGATGTCGTCGACCGAGGGCACCTCGGAGAACGTGACGCCCTCGTTCTGGAACAGCGCGGTGCGCTGCACCTTGCCGCCGCCGACGACGAAAACCGAAGCGGTGTCGGGCAATTCCTCGCTCATCAGGTAAGCCACCACGGGCGCCACGTACTCGGGGGTGAGCTTCTCGAAGACCTCCGGCGGCAGGATGTCCTGCGTCATCCGGGTCGCCGCGATCGGCGCGACCGCGTTGGTCTTGATGTTGTACTTCGCGCCCTCCTGGGCCAGCGTGTTGATCATCCCGACCAGGCCGAGCTTGGCGGCGCCGTAGTTGGCCTGGCCGAAGTTGCCGAACAGACCGCTGGTGGACGTCGCGACCACGACCCGCCCGAAGTTGTTCTCCCGGAAGTGCGGCCACGCCGCGCGGATCACGTTGTAGCCGCCGTACAGGTGCACCTTGATCACGGCGTCGAAGTTCGCGAACTCCATCTTGTGGAACGTGCCGTCGCGCAGGATGCCCGCGTTCGAGATCACCCCGTCGACCTTGCCGAACTCGTCGATCGCGGTCTTGATGATGTTCTCGGCGCCCTCGGGTTCGGCGACGGAGTCGTAGTTCGCCACGGCCCGGCCACCGGCGTCCTTGATCTCGCTGACCACCTGGTCGGCCATGTTGTGGCCCGCGCCGGTGCCGTCGCGCGCACCGCCGAGGTCGTTGACGACGACGCTGGCGCCCTCCCGGGCGAGGGTCAACGCGTACTCCCGTCCGAGCCCGCCTCCGGCCCCGGTGACGACGATGACGCGATCCTGCACTCCTGGCATGGGGTTCCTTTCTAGATTCGCCTTAGAACAGCCGTCTGGCGAGCTTCCAAGCCTTCTCTGTATACGGGGGATAGATGAAGGCGCCGACGTCGGGTCGGGTCAGCTTGGTCATCACGGTCTTCTTGTGGCTGAACGTCTCGAAACCGAACCTGCCGTGGTACGCCCCCATGCCGGACGGGCCCACGCCACCGAACGGCAGCTTGTTCGTCGCGAAGTGGAACAGCAGATGGTTGACCACCATGCCGCCCGCGGAGACCTCCTTGACCACGCGCTCGCGGATGCTCTTGGTCTTGGTGAACAGGTAGGCGGCCAGCGGCTTGGGCCGCGAGTTGACGAAAGTTATTGCGTCATCGAGTGATTGGACCGTCATGATCGGCAGGATCGGGCCGAAGATCTCGTCGGTCATCAGCGGCTCCGCGGGGTCGGGGTCGACGACGACGGTGGGCTGGATGCTGATCTTGGACGCGTCGGAGCCGCCGCCGATCACGACGTCGCCCTTGGTCGCGGCCAGCGCGCTGGTCAGCCGGTCGAAGTGACGCTCGTTGACGATGCGCTTGCCGTCGGGATCCTTCGACTCGAACGTCTCCACCGCCGCCTTGATCTTGCCGACCAGCTCGTCGCGGATCTTCGCGTCGGCCAGCACGTAGTCGGGCGCGATGCAGATCTGGCCGGAGTTGATCAGCTTGGTCCAGGCGATGCGCTTGGCTGCGACGTCGAGGTCGGCGTCGGCCGACACGATCACCGGGCTCTTGCCGCCGAGTTCAAGCGTGACGGGCGTCAGGTGCGGCGCCGCGCCCTCGTACACCTTGCGGCCGATCTCGGTGCCGCCGGTGTAAAGCAGATAGTCGAAGCCCTGCGCGATGAGCTCCTGGCTGACGCTGCCGTCGCCCTCGATCACCGCGATCGCATCGTTGTCGAGGTAGCGCGGCACCAGTTCGGCCATCAGCGCCGACGACGCCGGCGCCACCTCCGACGGCTTGAGCACCAAGGTGTTGCCCGCAGCGATCGCACCGACTGCCGGCCCCAGCGTCAACGCGAACGGGAAGTTCCACGCGCCGATGATCAGCACCGTGCCGAACGGCTCGTACTCCACCCAGCCGCGGCCCGGCAGCTGCGACATCTCGAGCATCCGGTACTTGCGCTTGGTCCACTTGCGGACGTTTTTCGCCGCGTCCTTGGCCTCACCGGCCACGCTGGCGATGTCAGCCAGCCAGGCCTCGAACGGTTTGCGGCCGAGGTCCTGCTCGAGCGCGGCGGCGATCGCCTGCTCGTTCTCCATGACGAGCCGCTCCATCGCTTTGAGCTGCTCTCTGCGCCAGTCGAGGCTCTTGGTCCGCCCGGTCTTGAACGTGTCGCGCAGTCGGCGGACGACGCCGGGGATGTCTTCGGCGGCTTGTGCCGGCGCGGCGATATCGGTGGTCATGGTGGGAGTCCTTCCTGACCCGAGGAATGACCCGATCCTAACCAACCAGTTGGACCGCCCAGAAGAGCTCGCGCCTCAGAGCTTTTCTGCGGTGACGAACTCCGAGAACGCGTCGTCGTGGGTCAACTCGGCGGGCAGCACCCACCGTCCCAGCCTGCGCATCTCCTGCTGCGAGCTGACCGCGCTCGATCGCCATCCGTGCGCGTCGAGCCACTCGGCGACGTCCGCCCGGTCGGCGTCGTTGTACATCAACTCCGCGATGTCGACGGACTCGTCCATGCCGACGTGCGCGCGGATGCGCTCGAAACGTTCCCGCATCTGCTCGCGCCGGTCCTCGGCCTGCACCCCGACGGTCTCCACCGAAACCCGGCTGCCGGCTGCACTGAGCGCGGTGATCTCGGCGAAGAGCCGGTCCTGGGCCTCGCTGGGCAGATACATCAGCAGCCCCTCGGCCAGCCACGCGGTCGGGGAATCGGGGTCGAATCCGGCGTCCAGCAGTGCTTTCGGCCAGTCGTGGCGCAGGTCGACGGGTATCGCGACGCGCCGGGCGGCCGGAAGTGCGCCGTGCTCGGCCAACCGGGCGGCCTTGTACTCGAGCACCTTGGGCTGGTCGATCTCGAACACCGCGGTGCCGGCCGGCCACTCCAGCCGGTACGCCCGCGAGTCGAGACCGGAGGCGAGGATCACGACCTGCCGGATGCCCGCGGCGACGGCGTCGGCGAAGTAGGCGTCGAAGAAGTGCGTCCGCACCGCCTGGTAGTTGCCCATGTGCTCGAAGATCGCCACGACCTCGGCATCCAGCTCGGCGACCTTGGCGCCGACGGAAGGATCGAGCATGAGGTCCCACACCCCGTCGCCGGCCTTGGCGACCAGCAGTTCGGCGAACGGATCGCGGATCAGTGCGTCGTCGCGCGCAGTCTCACCGGCGCGGGCAGCGGCGACCATGACGGCCGTCGAACCCACGCTGGTCGCGATGTCCCAGGTGTCGTCGTCGGTGCGCAGCGAACTCATCGAGCGCCATGCTAGCGCAAAAACTTAGGTGTTCTATACGAAGTGTGCGGCATCTCACCGCCGCTGACCGCCGCGATCAGTCCCGCAGCCGCCAGAGGTTGTTCGACAGCAGCAGCTCGAATTGCTGCATCACGGCCTTGAGCTCTTCGTGGGTGCCGACGAAGCCGGCGTAGAAACCCATCCCCCACATCACCGCGACCAGCATCTCCACCAGCGAGCCGACGTCGGTGTCGGTGGTCAGCTCACCGCGCTCGATCGCGTCGTTGACCGCCCATGCCACGAACTCGCGGGAGTGCCTGAGCGAGTCGTGCTCCGAGTCGCTCAGCTCCGGATGGCGTTGCGCCTCCAAAACGGACGTCACGAGAAATGCTGCGGCCGAACGCTCCTCGGAGTCTGCCTGCATCGCCGCCGTGAAATATGCCGACAGCCGGTTGAGCAGATTCGACTCGCTCTCAGCGCGGGCCTTTCCGGCGCTGACGATGGCGGCGTTGGTCTGCACGACGACTTCTCGCCACAGCACCTGCTTGCTCGCGAAGTAGTGGTTGATCGCCGGGCGCGTCAAATCTGAGCGGACCGCGATCGCCTGGAAGGTGGCAGCGTCGTACCCGAGTTCGCTGAAGACCTCGCGAGCGGCTCCTATGATGCGCTCTCGCGTCTCGGCGGCCTTCGCTGCGGGGGGACGGCCCGGACCCCTACTCGCCGTATGCGGCACGGTCAAATTGTGCCATACGTCACTGGTGCCACCGGACGATGCCTGATAAAGGCTCCGCCGAACGCTTTACCTAGAGAAGTTCGCATCCGAAGAACTAGTGTCCCGTCCATGGCGGGCGTCGTATCGCGCGAGGGCTACTTCGAGACTGGTCTCGACATCCTCGCCGACCTGGGCTACGGCGGCCTGAAGCTGGCAGAGGTGTGTAACCGCCTCGGCGTGACGACCGGATCGTTCTATCACTACTTCCCTAACTGGTCGGCATACACCCGGGAACTGCTCTCGCACTGGACTCAGGTCCGGACCGTGCGCGTCATCGAAGCGGTGCGCGGCGAATCCGACCCGTGGCGCCGCATCGACGCACTGATCCAGTCCGCCCTCGAACTGCCGCACGGCGCGGAGGCCGCCATCCGCGTGTGGAGCTCGCTCGATGCGCACGTGCACGCGGTACAGGTGGCGGTCGATCAACAGCGCTTCGACGTGATGTACGAATCGGCGTTCGAGGTGCTCCAAGACGCACGGCAGGCGCAGCGGTTCGCCTCGTGGGCGGTCTATCTGCTGGTCGGATACGAGCAGACGACGCTGCCGCGCGACGCCGAGGCGCTGCGGTGGGCCGCCGACCAGTTCGCCCAGGCACTCGACTCCGGGCGCGTCGGGTCGGTTCCCGGCACCGAGTAGCGACAGGCAACGGGGTTGTCGCGCACCAGGGTCGTCGCCTCCGTGCGACGCAGCGTGATCGACCGCCTGCGCCGGCGCGATCCCGAGTTCGACGCGCTGCGTCGCGCGACCCGGGCGGCCCTGGTGTTACCGATCGCCGCGGCGGTCAGCTTCGCGGTCGGTGGCGGCTCGCAGACCCCGATGTTCACGATCTTCGGTTCGGTCGCGCTGCTGATCCTCGTCGACTTTCCCGGCAACCGCCCGGCTCGCGCGCTCGCCTACGGCGGGCTGGCCTGCAACGGCGCCATCCTCATCACTCTGGGCACGCTGGTGTCTCCGCACCCGTGGTTGAGCGTCGCGGTGATGTTCGTCCTGGGCGTGGTCGTGACGTTCTCCGGGGTGCTGAGCGAGATCATCGCCGCCGGACAGCGCGCCACGCTGCTGACGTTCGTGCTGCCCGCCTGTACGCCGGTGGGCCCGATCCCCGATCGGCTGCTCGGCTGGCTCATCGCGCTCGCGGTCTGTGTGCCCGCCGCGTTGTTCGTCCTGCCGCCGCGACACCACGACGAGCTGCGCGGCGACGCCGCGCGGGTGTGCAACCGGTTGGCCGACTGCCTCGCGGGCACGGCGGCCGCGAAGGATGCCACCCGGGCGATGAACCGGCTCTGGGAGACGTTCCTGAGCGCGGACTTCCGCCCGGTCGCGCTCACCGCGGGCAGCCGCGCGCTCGTCCGCGTGGTCGACGATCTCGGCTGGCTGGCCGACCGGATCACCGACGACACCGGGCGACTGCTCGGCGACATGCGGGATTCGCTGATCCGCGTGTTGCGGGATTCCGCTGCGGTGCTGCGCATCTCCGACCCGTCCCGGCGCGGCGCGCACAGCG
Source organism: Mycobacterium sp. E740 (assembly GCF_001672895.1). Taxonomy (GTDB): domain Bacteria; phylum Actinomycetota; class Actinomycetes; order Mycobacteriales; family Mycobacteriaceae; genus Mycobacterium. Next base: position 37,551 of record NZ_LZKP01000080.1, on the reverse strand, counting down.
TCGATCTCAACGAGGCGCTGAGCGAACTGCGGTCCATCGCGCAGGGGCGGTACCGCGAGGACATCGTCGAGATCCTGGCGTCATCGGACGACGCGGCCGCGGTCGCCGTCGGACGAGAGTTGTTGGGGCGGCGCACTTTCTCCGCGACCGTCGGGGTAACGGGCCGGATCATCCGCAACGCTGCGGCCGCAGACGCTCGTCCGGTGTGGGCGCGCGTGCTGGGTCGTCGGCTGCCGAAAACTGGTACCGCGGACTGGGTGATGCCGGAGACGACGGCCGTCGCCGCGATCACGCGTGGATTGCTCGCCACCCGGGCGGTGGTGCTGCGCAACAGCCTTCGCACCGGCCTCGGCTTGGCGATGGCAGTGGCCGTCACTCACCTTTTCCCTCTTGAGCACGGCTTCTGGGTGGTGCTGGGTGCGATGTCGGTGTTGCGCAGCAGCGCGCTCACCACCGGCACCCGAGTGCTGCGGGCGGTGGCGGGCACGGGGCTCGGATTCCTGCTGGGCGTCGGGCTCATCGAACTCGTCGGCGTGGAACCGGTCGTCATGTGGATGCTGCTGCCGGTGGTGGCCTTCGGTTCCGCCTTCGTGCCCGAGGTGGCGTCATTCATCGCCGGCCAGGCCGCCTTCACGATGATGGTGTTGATCATCTTCAACCTCATCGCCCCGACGGGTTGGAGTGTCGGGTTGATCCGCGTCGAGGACGTCATCGTCGGAGCTCTGGTCGGCGTGGTGGTGTCGGTGCTGTTGTGGCCGCGCGGCACAGGCGTTCGTCTGTCCCGTGCCATCGACGACGCATTCGCCGTCGGCGCGACATTCCTCGACGCTGCCGTGCTGCGCGTCACTCGCGGTGCCTCCGAGGAGGCCGCCGGCCGGGTGCTTGCGCTGAGCCACGACGCACTCGAGGCGTCGCGGACCGTGGATGATGCTGTGCGACAGTTCCTTTCGGAGGGTAGCGGCCCCACCGACATTCGCGCGCCTGCCGTCCGGTCGGCCAACCGGGCGATCAGGCTGCGGGCTGCGGCCGAGCTGATCGCCGACGTCGTCCCGCCACCGCTCGGGATCTACTCGCGGACACGAGCCGTGTTGGAATCGCACGTCGAGGCTATCTGCGCGCGCGCCGCCGGTGGCACGGCCGATCTGCCGGCCGCGATCAGCGACGATTTCGTGACAGCGCTGCGAGCCGAAGCGACCGACGACGAACTCGCGGTGGCTGCCGCACTGCCACTGGTGACCGTCGCGGCCCACCTCGGCGAGCTGGAGCTGCTGTACCCGAAACCTGCTCCAGCCGAAGCGGCTAAACCCGGTGCGGCATGAGCGCATTCGGCGGAATGGTGCCGAACTTGCCGGCTTGGTAGTCCTCGAGCGCCTGGATCAGCTCCGACTTGCTGTTCATCACGAACGGCCCGTACTGGTACACCGGTTCGCGGATCGGCCTGCCGCCGAGGATCAGCACCTCGAGCGCCGGCCGGTGTGCGTCTTGATCCTGTTGCGCCCCAACGCTGATCCGGTCCCCGGGCCCGAGCACGGCGAGCTGGCCCTGCTGAATCGGATGCCTGACCGGACCCACGGTCCCGCGGCCGGACAACACGTAGACGAGCGCGTTGTAGTCGCGGTTCCACGGCAGATCCAGCCGCGCCCCGGGCTGGACGGTCGCGTGCGCCAGGGTGATCGGGGTGTGAGTGGCTCCGGGGCCGACGTGGCCGTCGACGTCGCCGGCGATGATGCGCACGAGTGCACCGCCGTCGCCTGAGGCCAGGAGCCTCACTTCGTCGCCTTCGATGGCCTGGTAGCGCGGGCTGGCGAACTTGTCCTTGCGCGGCAGGTTCACCCACAGCTGGATGCCGTGGAACACGCCCCCGCTTTCGACGAGTTCGGCCGGCGGCGTCTCGATGTGCAGAATGCCCGAACCGGCGGTCATCCACTGGGTGGCGCCGTCGGTGATGAGCCCGCCGCCGCCGTGCGAGTCCTGATGCGCGAATCGGCCGTCGATCATGTAGGTGACGGTCTCGAAGCCGCGGTGCGGGTGCCAGTCCGTTCCCCTCGGTTCTCCGGGTTCGTACTCCACCTCGCCCATCTGGTCCATGTGGACGAACGGGTCGAGATCGGCAGCGGGGACGCCGGCGAACGCGCGCACCACCGGGAAGCCCTCGCCTTCGAAGCCTCGGGGTCCGGTGGTGATGGACCGCACGGGCCGTTCGGTGTCGGACGCGGCGGGTGCGGTGATGCGGGGAAGAGTGAGCGTGTCAGCGATGATTGCAGGCATGCCATCGTTAACCGGACTGCGGTCCGCTATATTCCTCGACCCTGTGGATAACTTTTTTCGCGCGTCGGTGGACGACACTATGATCTCGTACATGCGTTCGAATGAGGTCGCGGATGTCCTGGCTGCGGTGGAGTCCGCATACAAGCAGCTGGCGGCGCTGCGATTCGACGGCTTGACCCGCACCGAGTTGTACGCACTGCTGGAACGGCTCGACCGACTGGACCATCAACGCGCCGCGCTCGACCAGCGCCTGATGGGTCGGCTGCTCGCCGCAGGCGGTCTGTCGAGCCGGGATGTCGCCCGCCGACTACGGATCTCGCCGGCAGAGGCGCAGCGGCGGTTGCGCGGGGCATGAGCATGGGCAGCGTCGACTCGCAGACCGTCGCGGCGGTCTATGACGAGCTGGCAGCTGCGCTGGCGAAGGTGGCCGAGCTATCGCTCGACGGGTTGAGCGCTCCTGAGCTCGTGGCGTTGATGGGCCGGCGGGAACGAATGTTCAGCGCGCGGTCGCCGGTTGATCACTCGATCATCGCGCGCCTGGTCGCCGAGGCTGACCCGAAGGCGTTGGGCGCCTCGTCGTGGGCGGAGGCATTGGCCACGGCGTTGCGGATCTCGCGTAAGGAGGCCAAGCGCCGCATCGCCTCGGCTGCGGTGTTGGGTCCGCGCCGGGCGCTGACCGGTGAGCCGTTGGCTCCGGTGCTGGAGGCGACGGCCGCAGCGCAGGCCGGCGGTGATCTGGGCGACGAGCACGTGCGCATCATCGAAGGCTTCTTCGATCAGCTCCCGGCCACGGTGAACTACGAAGTCCGAGAGCTGGCCGAAGCCGACCTCGCCCGCGCGGGTAGCGGGTTGTGTCCGGAGGAGTTGCGCAAGGTCGCCGATCGCTTGGCGCAGCTGATCGACGAGGACGGGCCGGGTCCGCAAGACGCCGAACGCGACCGTGCGCGTAAGCGCTCATTCACGATTCACCGCCAGGGCCGGGACGGGATGAGCCGCGTCAGCGGCCTGCTCGATCCGCAAGCGCGTGCGACGTGGGAAGCGGTGTTCGCCAAGCTGGCCGCGCCCGGGATGTGCAACCCCGACGATCCCGACCCGTGCGTGGACGGGCCCGCGTCGGGTGACAATCGGGTGCGCGACGGGCGCAGCCAAGCCCAGCGCAACCATGACGCGCTCGCCGCGGCGGGGCGCGCGCTGCTGGCCTCCGGACAGTTGGGCTCCCACAATGGGTTGCCGTCGACCATCATCGTGTCCACCACGCTCAAGGAGTTGCAGTCGGCGGCCGGCTTCGCGGTCACCGGCGGCGGATCGCTGCTGCCGATGGCCGATGTCATCCGGATGGCCGCGACCAGTGCGCACTATCTGGTTGTCTACGAAGATCACCGTGAAGTCCCGATGTATGTGGGCCGGGCCAAACGCCTGGCTACGCGGGCACAGCGCATCGTGCTCTACAACCGCGACCGCGGATGCTCCAAGCCCGGGTGTACCGCGCCGGCGTACTGGGCGCAGGTCCATCACGCCGCCCAGGACTGGGCCGACGGCGGCAAGACCGACGTCACCGACCTGACGCTGGCTTGTGGACCACACAACCGACTGGTCGCCGACGGCGGGTGGACCACCCGGGTGCGCGAGGACGGACGCGTCGAATGGCTCCCGCCGCCGCAACTGGACACCGGACAGAGCCGCGTCAACAACTACCACCACCCCGAGAAGTACCTGCTGCCCGAAGACGACGAAGGTCCGTAGCCACGTCCGTAGCCTCATTCGGCCTTCGGTTTGAGCGTCCAGGCGGGAATCCAGTGCGTGACGGCTTTGCGACGCGCCCCGTAGGCGATCTCGTATGTGACCAGGCCCCACCAATAGCCCTGCTCGCAAAGCGCCCAGCAGGTCAACGTCCCGTCCACGACCGCGTGCATCTGGAGGCCGGCCGGGTTGTAGCCGCCGGCCGCGTGGGGCTCGCGCGGAAACACCGCGGCGAGGTCGACGAGAACGGTCACCGGCGGATCGACCCGGCGGAACGCCTGTTGGATGGGCTGGCCGTTGTATCCGATGCCTTTCAGCTCGCCCATTGTTCGATCATACGTTCGGGTCCGGATGGATGGATTTGAACGCCGGCGCCGCACGTTTCGTGTATCCGAATGTGGGCGATCGGCTGTCCCGCAGCAGGATTGCTGCCAACCGGCAACCAATTTCTGCCAGCGGAATTAAACCGGTTGACCTCTCGGTTTCCAAGATCAGCTGCAGCTACGAACCGCGACACAAGCCACGGCTCGGATACGAAACGTACGAGAGAAGAGGCTCTGAAGAAATGCAGAAGTTTGGAATCGCCACCGTCGCCGCCAGCGCCTTGGCCGCCGCCCTGATCGGACTGGCAGCGCCCGCCCAGGCCGCTCCGTCCGGACCCGGAAGCGCGCAGCAGACCATCAGCGAGCTGGAAGCACAGGGTTACCACGTGATCGTCAACCGGATCGGCACTGCCCCGCTGGACGAGGCGAGCGTGGTGGCGGTGCGGCAGGGTCAGACGTACACCCAGACCAACAGCCTGGGAGTGGGCGGCGACCTCAACACCCGCGTGGTCAACAAAACGATCTACGTCGACGTGCAGTGACACCTGGCTGGCAGGCCCCCGCGATGCTCGGCATCCGGGGGCCTGTCCAGTTTCGGCGAACAAGTGTTTCGGAAAGCCTGCGGCGGGTTAACTCACTGTCGTGGCCTTCGATCTGACGCCCACCGTGGCGCAGCACGACCTGGCACGACGGACCCACGAGTTCGCCGAGCAATGCGTCCGTCCGGTGGCACTCGAGTACGACCAGCGCCAGGAATTCCCGTGGCCGGTGCTCGAGGAAGCAGCACAGCGAGGTTTCTACAGCCCGCTGTTCTACCGCGATCTCATCGGTGATCCGACGGGCCTGTCGCTGCCGATGTTCATGGAGGAATTGTTCTGGGGTTGCGCCGGCATCGGCCTCGCGGTCGTGATGCCCGCGCTCGCGCTGTCTGCGATCGGCCAGGCCGCCTCGCCCGAGCAGATGCTGGAGTGGGCGCCCGAGTGCTTCGGCACACCCGGCGACCTCAAGCTGGCCGCGCTGGCGATATCGGAGCCCGAGGGCGGCAGCGACGTCCGCAACCTACGCACCACGGCCCGCCGTGACGGTGACGACTGGATCATCGACGGCCACAAGATGTGGATCGGCAACGGCGGCATCGCCAATGTGCACGTCGTCAACGCCGTCGTCGACCAAGACCTCGGGCACAAGGGACAGGCGCTGTTCATCGTCCCGGGGGGCACCCCGGGCCTGGAGTTGGTCCGCAAGCTCGACAAGCTCGGGTGTCGGGCGTCGCACACCGCGGAGTTGAAGTTCAACGGCGTCCGCGTTCCCGGCGGCAATCTGCTCGGTGGCCACGAGAAACTCGAACACAAGCTCGCCAAGGCGCGCGAAGCCGTCGAAGGCGGTAAACGCTCTGGATCGGCCACACTCGGCACCTTCGAGCAGACCCGCCCGATGGTGGCCGCGCAGGCGCTCGGAATCGCCCGGGCCGCAATTGAATACGCAACGGAGTACGCGAACCGGCGGGAAGCGTTCGGCGCGCCGATCATCGACAACCAGGGCATCGCGTTCCCATTGGCTGAACTGGCGACTGCGCTGGACGGCGCTCGTCTGCTGACGTGGCGCGCGTCGTGGATGGCGGCAAGCGGTGTGCCGTTCGAGCGTGGCGAGGGTTCGATGTCCAAGCTCGCGGCCAGTGAAGTCGCGGTCCGCGCCACCGAACGCGCGATTCAGACCATGGGCGGCTGGGGTTACATCACGGACCACCCCGTCGAGAAATGGTATCGAGATGCCAAGCTGTACACCATCTTCGAGGGCACCAGCGAGATTCAACGGGTCGTGATCTCCAACGCACTCGGCGCCGCCGACGGAAAGCCGCCGCTGCATTTCGACCTCGAACCGACCGGCGGGCCGATCAACCGCGTCTTCGGCCGCGGCACACCGCTACGGGGCCGCGCCGCCGATGCCGCGCTGGCCGCCAAGGACCGGGTGCCTGCGCCGATCATGCGGCTGGCGATGAACGTGCTGCGCCCGCCGCGCAAGTGAGCTAGAACCGCAAGTTGCGCAACAGGTCGTAGACGCCGGCGATCCACAACAGCATCGGTATCACCGCGGCGATCGCCGCGCCGTCGAGCAGTTCGAGAACCCGTTTCGTCACAGGCGACACCCGTCGCACGCTCGCGGTAGCGCCCACGACGATCAACGCGACGATCCCGACCGCGAGGTAACCGGCCAACGCCAGCCATGCCGAATCCGGATACCAGAGGCAGAGCCGGACCATCACGCCCGTCGGGATCACCACGGCCGCAGTCAAAAGCGCCCACGCGCACCACCGTTCGGCGTACAGCCGCGACCGGAACGCGCAGATGGCAGTGACGAGCCCGGTGACGATCATGCTGTGCACGAAGAAATGCCCTTGCACCACAACCGCGATCGCGCCCACCGACAGCACGAGCGCTCCGGCGGTGACGAACCCGATCAGCAGCCGCTTGGCCAACTGACTGCGCTCATGCAGTCGTGCCGCGGAGTCCGGGACCGACGCGATGATCGCCTGCCACGTCGGCGATTCCTCGTCCGTGCCGGAAGTTGCGACGGGATCGAGCAACTCATCGTTGGTCACCGTCTCGCCGGGCGCCGGAATCGGCGGCAGCGCAATCCGGGCCACCGCGACCGTCAGCTTCGCCGCGTTGGTGATGACGATGAGGCCCAAGGCGATTGCGCCCGCCGGCACCCACGCCTGCCAGCCGTAGCCGAAGGCGATCGCGGCAGCGGTGACCGCGATCGCAGTGACCGCGAGAAATGCCGCCAGCTCAGCTCTTCGGCGCGGGCCGCCGCGAGTGGCCAGCGTCAAGAGCAGCACGACGGCGCCCGCACCCGCAATCTGTGGCGCCCCCAGCGACTCGACGCCGCGGGGTAACGGCACCGCCAGTGCGGCCGCGCCGCCGAGCGTCGGTAACGCCGCAGCCAGCAGGCTCTCGGACATGTCGAGATTGCGGTACCGGCTGGTGGCCAACGCACTGCCACCGAGCAGACCCATCCCCACCACGCCGACGGCCACGGCCCACCACCACCCGTGTCCCGCCCGGGACCAACCCACCAGCGCCATCGCGGTCACGACGAGGGCAACCGACGGAATGGCCAGGGCGACAAAGCGATTGAGTGCCGATCGGTCGAACTCCGGCGATTCGTCGAGCACCGCGATCGCGTCGATGACATCCTCGACGAGCGGTCGATACCGTTCGGTGCGACTGACCGACACCAGCGTCAGCAGTGACCCGTCGACGACCCCCGCGTCGTCCAACGACTCGTCGAACTTCAGCGGCGGTGCGCCGGGCCTCGCGAACGCCCAGACCCCTTGCGCGGTGAAGTCGAACCCGGCGAGGACGTCTTTCGGTGTGTCCTCGAGCAGTTCGGCCAGCACCGACACCGTTTCGTCGATGTAGGTTTCGATCGGCGCCGCCGACGGCAGCACCAAGTCGGTCATCCGCCGGCCGGTGAGCACCGTGACACGGGTGGTCGACGGGCGGCCGGGCGTGACGCTCGACGTGGATGCTGCTGCGGCGGTGGCGGTCACCGTCGTTCGAGCCTGTCGAAGTCGTCGGACAGGGCTGCGGCCAGCTCGACGATCCGGCGGCGGAAGCTCTTGCTCAGCAGCTCGAGTTGGATCTCGGTGCCGGCCGCGATGTGCTTGTCGAACGGCAACACGATGACGCGTCCCGGTGGGACGTGCCGCTCGAACTGCGCCACCAGGTCTTCGACGTCGATGTTCGGCTTGCCCGGCACGACGTGGTTGATCACCACACACGAGCGGCCGAGCAGATCCTGATATCCGTTCTGACGCAACCAATCCATCGTCATCGCCGCCTGGCGGGCGCCGTCGATGGAGGCGCTCGCCACGATGACCAGGCCCGAAACCGTCGACAGGACACCGCGCGCCGCGGGCTGGAACAAGCCGGCCCCGCAGTCGGCGAGCACGAGGTTGTAGTAGCGCGAGACGATGTTCGTCGCGCCCTTCCAGTCCTCGTCGTTGAATTCCCGCCGCGCGCCGCTGTAGTCCTCGCTCGACAGCACCTCGAGGTTGGCGGCGTTCATGCTCGTGTACGCGCGAATATCGTTGTAGCGCGCCAGTTCCTTGTCGGCGAGCAGATCTGCGATGGTGGCGGCGGACTGTCGGCCGGCGCGGTCGGCGAGGTTGCCGCCGTCGGGATCGGCGTCGACGGCCAGGATCCGGTCGCCGCGTACCTTGCTCAGTGCCGACCCGAGTGCGACGGTGACCGCGGTCTTGCCGACGCCACCCTTGAGCCCGAAAACGCCAATCTGATAGGAATCGCGGGCATTTCGGCGGATCCGGGTGTTCAGCTCCATCTCGTAGAGCTCATCCGGGGACAAGCCGAGGTTGATCCGGGTCAGCAGGTAGAGCACGTGACGCCAGCCGCGCTGCGACGGCATCTTGACCGCGGACTTCACGCCGACGTGAGACAGCGCGTCGATGGCGCGGTGGTTCCCGATCGTCGCCGCCGACGTCTGCGCGGAATGACCTGCCCGCACCACCCCGTTGGTTTCGGGCGGTGCGTCAGCGAAGTGCTGACTCGGCGCGGGGGCGGGCGCGGGCCTCGGTGCGGGCACCGGCATGGCTCGCGGCTGCTCGAATCGCGCCCCCGCTGAACCGGGCGACTGCGGGGTGCGCATCATCGCGTTCGGCTGGTGCTGCGGAATCGTCGCCCGGGCAGGGGCCATCTGGGTGGTGACCTCGGTCTGCCGCGGAGGCGGCGCCTGGGTCGCCATGGTCTGCGCGACGGGCATGGGCATGGGCGCGACCGAGCCGGTGGCAGCAACGTCGCGGTCTACTCCGTCGTCGCCGGCGGTCTGCGCGGCATCGCCTGCGGAGTGGAAGAGCCGGTCATAGTCGGCCGACATGGGTACCTCTCAGTGTTGTCGGTGAGTGCGGACGCGCGAGGTGGGCAAGACGTCCCGAAGGACGGGCCCGCCCACCTGCGCGCAGTGTCATCCGCCGAACGAGCCCTCGATGAGCTTGTCGGCCTGGTACATGGTGCCCCCGGTGCCGCCGGCCTCGTGAATCGTGCCGGCCAGTTGCCGAAGGGCGGCGTTGAGCTCCGCCGAAGCCGTGTCCCACCGCAGCTGGACGGCCTGGTAAGCCTCGGAGCTGGTGCCTCCCCAGACGGCGGCGAGGGCAGCCAGCGAGCCCTTGCCTTCCTCGAGCAGGCTCTCCGTCTGTCCGACGGCGGTGGTGATCTCGGCGGACGAACCGTCGATCGCCGCGTAGTTGTAAACCTTCTCGCTCATGTCGTCTTCTCCGTTCGTATCAGTGGGTTCAGAACTGCATCGCTGTGGACAGCGCAGTGGACTGGTCGCTGTCCGTCGCGGCGTACTGCGTGCCGGCGGAGTGGATGTTGGCCGAGATGTCGTTGAGCGCCTGGACCTGACGAACGGCGGCCTCGTGGAAGCGCAGCAGGGCACCTTGAGCGGCCGTCCCCGCGTCACCGACCATGTGCGCCGACAGCGCACCGGCCGTCGACTCGACCTGACCGATGACCGCTTGCAGCTCCCCACCGATCCGTTCGAAGTTCGCTGCCTCCTTGGCGAGGACAGCAACGTCGGTATTCATTGCCATGCTGGATACTCTTTCTCTCTTCCTGTGTCCTCACCACTGATGGCGAGTCTTGCCGGCCGGGTGGCCGGGAAGTCTTGGCGCGGGGTCACCAGTCGTCGTCCTCGTCTTCGCCGAGGTCCTGTGGCAGCACGCGAGGTGCCGTCAATCCCTGTCTGCTGCCACCGCTGCTCGCTCGTTGGCCGGCGTGCCCCATCGGTCCTGCGTTACCGCCCGCGCCGACCGGCGCCAGGCCGCTACCGCTTCCGCCCGCCGCGGCGCCAGGCGCGGCGGGAACCGTGGCGGGTTCGCCGATGAGGCCGGCCAGCAACGGGGTGCGTGCCAGCGTGCCGCCGGCCCCGGGCAGCGACGCCGCGCGCACCAGGCCGGCGCCGGACGTCGCCCCCGAACCGCCGGCCAGCGGATGATTCGACAGCGGGCTGGCGCCCACGAGACCGACCTGCATCTTCTCGCTGCCCAGGCTGCTGCCGAGCTGACTGAACAGCGAGGTGACCTGCTGCAGCGGCTGGGTCATCTGTTGCACCGGCTGCATCACCATCTGCATGCCCTGCTGCGGCAACTGCGCCAGTGTCGAGCCGAGCTGGGACGCCAGCTGCGTGCCCATCTGCATGCCCTGTTGCATCGTCTGGTTCGGGTTCGCCGCCTGCTGAGCGATGTCGTCGGCCTTGCGCACCTGGCCCTCGGCGTGCTTGGCAGTCATGCCGACCTGAGCGGTCGCGCGTCCACCCTGCAGCACCGCCGACTCCAGCGAGGCCTGTGTACTCACCTGGGCGACGACCAGGTCGCGCATGGCCCGCCCCGGCGCCCCTGCCGCCGCGTGCCCGACGGCGGCGGACGCGCCCCCGGCAGCCACTCCGGGCACGACGATGGGCTTCGGCGGCATGATCGGCTCGAACAACATGTTCAGGGCGGTCTCCGCCTGATAGAGGTCCATCGCCCCGGCCGCCTGGTTCCACATGCGGATGAAGTAGTCGAACTCGTTGACGCCGATCGGGACGGTGTTGACGCCGAGGAAGTTGGTCGCTTCCAAGACCGCATGGGTGACGTGGTTCTGTTCGATCTCCGGCAGTGGCGGCGTGGTGGCCATGGCCAAGCTGTACGAGTTCGCCTGCGCCGTCGCTTGCAGCGCTCTCTTCTGCGCCTGAGCCGCCACCGTTCGTAGCCAGGCGACCATCGGCATGGTTGCGGCAACGACCCGTTCGCTTGCCGAACCGCTCCACACCGACTGCAGTGATGCCAGGCTTGCGGCCAGTTCGTCGGCCTGCGTCTCGAGTGAGATCGCCAGTGCTTCCCACCCTGCTGCGGCCTGCAGCATCGGCACCGCGCCCGCGCCGGCCATCAGCCGCGCAGTGTTGAATTCCGGCGGCAGGGCATGCCAGAACATCGTCTAGGTCATTCCTGGTTCGTCGAGTCAGGGGCCGCTTGTGAACGACGTGATCAGAGTGTGGTGGCGTTCGCGCCGTCGACGGCGGTGTAGATACCGGCGCTCTCGACGACCCCCGCGCCCATCCGAGCCAGCTCCTCCTGCGCGAACGTATTCATCGCGAGTGCTTCGACGCCTTCGGCGGCGAAGGCGAGCGCCGCCTGGGCGGACACCTCGTCCGCGCCCGCCGGCACCAGCGCCGTGACCGCCGCGGTGGCCGTAGTGCCGGCGGCCAGCCCGCGCGTGCCATTAGCGACGACCTCTGCGCCGATTCCCACGGCACCCGGATTGTGCGTCAACGGTTGCATTTGCAGCCTCTCCTCGTCAGAACTGAAGTCAATGCATATGAATTTGTGCGCGCTGAAACGCCGGTTGCCCGGAAGCGTGGAATCGTCCCCCGACCCCTTTGCCGGCGACCCGCTGTAAGTTTGCTGGGCGCGTCCTGCATATATCTTAACCGCGCTTCAGGGGTGCCCCTTACACCAGTTCTTCGGGCGGATCCACGTAGGCCGCCTGGATGACCTCTTTCCCGTCTGGTGAGACCAGGAAGCCCTGGCCAGGCGGTCGCCGCTTCAGCCTGATTTCGCTGGACGGGAATTCCTGCTTCTCGCCCGAGAGGAACAACGTCGGCGAACCGGCCCCGTAGGCGGCTCCGACGAACTTGTCCATGGTCGCGCGGTGGGCCTGGCTCATCTGGCAGGTGACGATGATGTGCAGGCCGATGTCGGCGGCCGCCGGTAGCAGCGGGAACAGCGGGGCCATCGGCGGGACGACGCCGCTGGCGGCGACGATCATGTGCCAGTCGTCGACCAGCAGCACCACATCGGGACCACTCCACCATGACCGGGCCCGCAGCTGTGCGGTGGTGAGGTCCGCGGGCGGAAGCCGCTTCTTGAGATTGATCGCGAATGCCTTGATCGCTTCTTCCAGCGAGGCATTGTTGCGGTTGACGGCCCCGGCGGCCAACAGGTGACTCTCCGGCACGGCGTCGAGCAGGCCCGAGCGGTAGTCGGCCAGCATGAACCTCACCTGCTCGGGACTGTTGCGCGCACAGATCGCCTGCGCGACGGCGTGGGCGATGCGCGTCTTCCCCGACTTCGGCCCTCCGAAGATCAACAGATGCGGCGTGGTGTGCATGTGGTTGTAGGCGACGCCCATGTCGGATTCGCGAAGGCCGAGCGGCACCGTCCATCGCGTGCGGTAGTCGGCGTCCGGCCCGGGCGGGTTCGGATCGAGATCGTGTAGATAGATGCGCTCGGGTAGCACGCGGACCTTCGGTGCCTGATCGGTGTGCTGCGCGGCGATCAGCCCAACCGCCTCCGACATTGCGGCGACGAGGTTGTCGGCGCTGTGCACACCGTCCAGCCGCGGTACCCCAATCATCAAGTGGTGCTTCTCCATCGAGACCGCGCGGCCCGGACGGTTGGCGGGAATTTCGCGGGTGATGCGGTCGACCTGGGTCTCGTTCACATCGCCGAGCCGGAACTCGACCTTCGTGCCGAGGTAGTCGCGCACACGTGACTTGAGCTCGGTCCAGCGCGGTGTCGAGATGATCGTGTGCACCCCGAACTGCAGTCCCTGCCCGGCGAGGTCCTGCACCACCGGTTCCAGGTCGGGGAACTCCGCGACGAACGCCGGCCACCCGTCGATCACCAGGAACACGTCACCGAACGGGTCGGCCGCCACGGGATGGCTTGCGTCGTCGCGCATCTGGCGGTAGGCAGCCATCGAGCCGGCCCGGTACTGCTTGAACATCGCCTCCCGCTGGCGCAGCACGCCTTTCATCTCGGCGACCACCCGGTTCACCCGGTCCGGTTCCGAGCGGGTCGCGACACCGCCGACATGCGGCAGGTCCTCGAGATACAGCAGACCGCCGCCGCCAAGGTCTATGCAATAGAACTGGACCTGCCGCGGCGTGTGCGAGGCGGCGGCCGACAGGATCAGCGTCTGCAGGAATGTGGACTTGCCGGTCTGCGGCGCCCCGCCGACGGCGATGTTGCCGCCCGCGGACGAGACGTCGATGCCCCACACCTCCTGGCGGTGCCGGCGCGGCTCGTCCATGATGCCGAGCCCGAAGCGCAGTGGCCGACGCTGGTGGTCGTTCGCGATCAGCTCGTTGACCGGCGTGGGATCGGCCAACGGCGGCAACCACATTCGGTAGGCGCGGGTCTTGCCGGTGGTCAGCTGGTCGAGCACCACCTCACGCAGCACCCGCTGTTCCGGTTGGACGCTCATGCCTCGACTCCCGCCGTATCGAAGATCGGCGCCGCGGTGAACTGCCGAACCCGCAACCGACTCTGCCCGTTGATTTTCGGCTTCACCTCGCCGTTGTCTTCGTGCTGCGTCGTGGGCACATAGTTGACGCCGGTGTAGACGCTATGGAACTTCACGGGGTCTTCCATGCCGACGCGCAGGAACCCGACACCGCTCTCCTTGTTCGTGATGTACTGCGCCTCAGGCGTTCCGATCACGGCCTTCGACTCCGCCGAACTCGTCGTGCGCAGCGCGATCCGGTAGGTGAGGTTCGGTTCGAGCTTGTCGATACGCACCCCGCCGGTGTTCAGTGACTGCGTTGCCAGCAGCAGGTGTACGCGCAGCGATCTGCCGACGCGGCAGATGCGGTCGAACAGCCCGATGAAGTCGGGGTGGTTCTGCAGCAGTTCGGCGAACTCGTCCACCACCACGAAAAGGGTTGGCAGCGGGGGAAGGTCGGCTCCGCGCTCACGGTGCTTCTCGTACTCGGCCACCCCGGACAGCGCGCCGGCTGCACCCACCTGCATTCCCGCCTGTCGCAGGATCGACTGTCGGCGGTCCAACTCGCCGCTGAGCACTTCGCCCATGCGGCTGACCAGTTCGGCCTCTTCTTCCATGTTGGTGACCACCGCGGCGGTGTGCGGCAGTTTCTCCATGCCGAGGAATGTCGAGCCGCCTTTGAAGTCGGTCAGCAGCAGGTTGACCTGGTCCGGGTGATGGGTGGCGGCCAGCGACAGGATTAGGGTGCGGAGAAACTCCGACTTGCCCGAACCCGTTGTGCCGATGAGCATCCCGTGCGGGCCGGCGCCGAATTCGGCGCCCTCCTTGATGTCGAGGTGCATGATGTCGCCGGTCTTCAGCTCGTGACCGAACGGGATGCGCAACCTGTCGCGGTCGGTGTCGCTGAACATGCGCCACCGCGCCGGGGTCACTTCCTCGATCGACTGCGCGCCGACCAGCTGATGCCATTCGGTGGCGACCTTCTTGTGCACGCGGACGCTCTTGTCGATGATCGTCCCGGTGATCGACCAGCCGGCCAGTTTGCGCGCGACACGACCGGCCTGCTGGGCGGTCATGTGGTCGACCGTCGAGGTGATCAGCCGGAAGGTCTGGTTCGGCAGCCGGTCGTCGGCGGTGCCGTCGGGCGCCACCCGGATCCGGTACGCCGAGCCGCGGTGGTTGCCGAGCGTGATGACGGTGACGCCGGCGCGGCCGTCGACCGGGAAGCCTGCCTTGCCGCCGGTGAGGTCGAAGACCACGACGTACGGCCCGCTCGGCGCCGCGTCCGCGGTGTGCGGTCCGCGAGCGGTCAGGTCGCTCAAGCCGTCGGGCCTGGTGAAGATCATCCTGGTCGGACCCGCGGCGTCGAGGTCGGTCTGATGCTGCACGTGCGGCAACCACTTGAGCCAGGCCCAGTCCGGGTCCTCGGGGTTTTCGGTGAGTACGCGCATCTGCAGCAGGTCCGGCGGATGGAACACCGCCAGGTGGCAGATCATCGCGGTCAGCAGGCCGGCGGCGCCGGTCGGATCGCCGCCGATGGCGATCGTCGGAAAAGTGCGTAGCTGTAACAGCTTCGGGCATTCGTGGATCAGCCCGTGGGTGCGCAGGAACTTCGTCACCCACATGTGGCTGACCGGTTCCAGGTGCGGCTGCGGCGCGCCCTGAGGGCCGGCCAACTCGCCGCCGACCGCCGGCTTGAGCAGCCGGTCGACTGCGGGTTCGGCGCCCAGGCCGATGCGGGTCGCGGCGTAGAAATCGGCGTTCGTCTGCCGCGACCACTGGCGGTTCGTCCCGATGATCGACAACAGGTCCGCCGGGTGGGGCGCGTGGTAGTTGAAGAACGTCACCTGCGCTGCGGCCGACGAGGTGACCCGCGTGCGCAGACCGGCCAGGTAACGCAGGTACTCCTTGCGGTCCGCGTTGATCTCCGGAACCCGCTTGCCGCCCGGACCGCCGCCCGCCATGAACCCGACCGTGGCCATGATCATCATCAACGGCATCATCAGCATGTAGGGCGAGAGTTGCCGGATCCCGGTGAAGATCATGATCGCGACCATCCCGAGCATGCCGCCGCCCATCACCCACGGCAGCGCCTTCTGGATGCCCGAGGGCGGGATCTCGACGCCGAGGTCCTCGGGCGGCGTGACGTTGATCTCGCCCGGGGTCAGTCGCGGGCCGCGCTTGATGATCGGGGTGAACTTCTTGGTTGTCATCGGCCGCCTCCGGTGGGTGACGCGGCCGGCTGCGCCGCACCTGCCGAGCCGTCGCCGACCTTGCGCGGGTTCGGATCCGCCGGCAGCGTGTCGTGTTCGACGAGCGCGGCCTCCTTGGACAGCACCGGGCCGTCCACCAGCAGCTCGACCACCTGCCACGGTGCGGTCGTCGGCCCGCTCAGCCCGAGAGTGCGTCCGGTCTCCTCGTCGGGCAAGCCGTAGCGCACACCTTGCGGATCGATGTAGTACAGGCTCTCGCCGTGGCGCGGATCGGGCGACTGTAGCCGGATGTACTTTCCGCCGTCGACGAAAACGGTTGCGTCACCGCCGATCTGCTTTATCCCGGTGTTCATCGTCGACGGCGGGATCGGCAGGTGCCGACCGGCGATCACCGTCGTCTTGGGCGCCTGGTCGCCGGGTTCGCGTTGCCACGCCCAGCACAGCGTGGGAGCGTCCTCGCGCAGCAGGATGTCCAGCGACTCCGCGGGCAGCGGCGAGGCGAACACCTGCTCCGGGACCTTTGCGACCACGCTCGCCTCCACCGACGGCGGCGTGACGAGGCCGAACGAGTTCGTGGCGCGGATTGCCGCGGCGGTGGTGTCGTTGATCCGTGCGACGCCGTCCGGAAGCACCACGAAGTGCTGGTCACCGTCCTCGGTGAGCGCCTTGAACACCGAGCCGATCACCAGATTCGGTGGCAGTCCGACGGTATTCGGCGCTCCCGCGAACGGGACGACGGGAAGCCGCCACGGCCCGGCGTTGGGCAGCGCGTTGAACAGCCCCTCCGAGATCGGCGTGGCCCTGGCGGTGACCGGGATGCCGACCGCCGAGGCGATCGCGCGATCGGCGAGATCGATGTCATGCCTGCCGGTTTCGGTGACCAGCCAGCTCTCGTTTCGGTAAGAGACCAGGATGCCCTGGTTGGCGCGCATCGGCCCGACTGAGGAGTCGATCACCAGAGGTCGCATGATCACCGACGTCTCCAGGCTGGGCGCCACGCTCTCCGGCTTGGTGACGGTGTCACACAGCGACCACATCGAGCTCGCGCCACCGACCGGGGTTGCGTACGGGGCGCCCGGTATCCCGATCGGCTGGCCCTTCGACATCCGGTTCAGCTCATCGGATTTGACGGCTGCCGGCGTCCCCGCGTTACCGAGAACGAGCCGCGCCGACGTCAGGTTGTACACCGGCCGCAACTGGCCGGTGTACGGGAGCACGACATAGAGCTGGTTGGTGCTGCGGTCCACGAGAAGGGTGTCGCTCCCCCGCTTTCCAAGCGGCTTGAAGTACGCCAGCAGCGCGGCGCCGAGGCAGATGAGAACAGCGATGACGACGCCGGCGGACACGGCGCGGCCGTAGAACTGCAGCGGGTCGTCGAACATCCGGGTGTCCCGCCGCACGATCGCGTGCTCGACGCGTCGTAGCAGGAAGCGCCATCCGCTGACCTGCACCTTGGTAGTGAGCCGGAAACTCGCCATCTCTACTCGCCGACGTTCAGACGTCCGTGGACCGCCGTGATCGCGGCGGCCATGTCCTCACCGTTGATCTGGCTGAGCTGTTCGACGTCGAGGTTCTCGACGTCCATCGAGCGCGCCAGTCGCATGTCACGGTTCTGTTCACCGGCTTCGACGAGTTGTCGGGCGTAGCGGCCGTTGCCGGCGATGTCCAGTGCGGGCTTGCCGTTCAGCGCCCGCTCGCTCAGCAGCGTGGCAGCCTCCAGCACCCGCTTCGCGGCGTCTGGGTCGAGAGCCGAATCGTTGGCATCCGCAATCACTTTGGCGATGTCCACGATCTCGCCGGGAGTGTAGGAGTCGAACTCGATGCGGGTGGCGAACCGCGATCGCAGGCCGTCGTTGGTTTCCAGCAGCCGGTCGATGTCCGCGCTGTAGCCGGCGATGATGACCACCAGCCGGTCGCGGTCGTTCTCCATTCTGGCCAGCAGCGTGTCGAGTGCCTCGGTGCCGAACGGGTCGGTGCGGCCGTCACGCTCCTGCACCAGCGTGTACGCCTCGTCGATGAACAGCACACCGCCGAGGGCACGGTCGATGGTGCGGCTGGTCTTCACCGCCGATTGCCCCTCGTACTCGGCGACGAAATCCTTGCGGGACGACTCGACGAGTTTCGGCTCGCTGATCACACCGAGACCGGTCAGGATGTTGGCCACCACGCGCGCGATCGTCGTCTTCCCGGTACCCGGGGGCCCGGCGAAGATCATGTGCTTCGACGTCTGCGCGACCTTCATGCCGCGGGCCGCGCGGATCTTGGCCATCTGCGTCGCCGCGCGGTACGCCTCGATCTGCTCCTTCACCCGGGTCAGGCCGATCTGGCGGTCCAATTCGGCTTGCGCCTCGGCGAGCAGCAGGTCGCGGCCCGACGCGTCGGCCTGCACGCTCGAGGGGTCCCACGGGTCCCGGCGGGCGGCGATCTTCTCCGCGGTCGTGGTGACCAGTCGGAACGACGGATCCCGCAGCGCTGCAGTGACTTTCGGTTCCGGATGGGTGGCCTGAAGCCATTCCAGCAGGGCGTGTGCGGCGTCTTCGTGGCCCTGACTGCGGCGGGTCATCGCCAGGAACCACGCGATCGCCGGTGCGCATGCTTCCCCTGCGGGCGAGGAGTTCGACTCGGTCAGCCGTCGCTCGGCCTCGGTGAACAAGCCCAGATTGGCTGCGGCGACGCCGTGTGCCACCCCGGCGGCCGCGGCCAGAAACTTGTCAGGCCAACCAGCGGCCGTCCGCACTTCGTCGATCACGTCCGTCCAACGTTCGGCCGCGCCGTAGACAACGGCCCTGACCCAGGACAGCAGGTGCTCTGCGCCGGCGGCCGGGACGTCCTCGAGCGCTTCCATGGCATCGGCGAAGTTGCCTACCGCCGCCTCGTTCACCGCGAAGCCCATCGTGATGGCCAGTGGCGAGTTGACCGGGTAGGTGATGTCTCCGAACTGTCCGCCTATCGGCACGCGAGCGTTCAGGCTGTTCATCGAGATCTCGGCCGCACCGGCGAGCTGGCCGAAGTTGGCTCGCGAGTACCAGGCCCGAAACAGCGTGACCCGGTCGGTGTCGCCGCAGCGGATGCGCCCAACCCATGCGTCGCAAGCGGATTCGTCGACATCGGTGATCTCGGTGAAGATCTCGAACGAGCGCGCAGGTGCGCTGGTAAGCATGCCGACAGCGCTGCCGAAGAGGCCGGCGAGGTGCTCAGTCACCGGCACCGCCATACCTTGTCGCGAACACACGCGCACGCTCGGCGTGGGCCTCGTCGGGGGTGGGCAGGCCGAGATCGCGGGCGAGGAAGTCGCGGGTCGCCGCGTCGTCATGGCCCTGTTCGCGCATGCCGTCGAGCATGGCGGCGTGCTGGGCGGACTTCGCGTCCCGGGCGGCCAGGCCCGCGACGACGACGATCTCCTCGGCGAGGTCGGCTTCGCTGAGTTCGCCGGCCTTGGGCCCCAGGTCGATCTCGCTGATCCGGCCGTCCATCAGCGCGCTGACGGCCACGCTGCCCGGCGGATTGGCCACCGTGAACACGCGAGCCTCCGTGTCGGTCTGCTCGGGCTCGTCCGGGCCGTACATCGCCAACGCGTCGAGAATGGACTCGTTCGCGTCGCCTTCGGGGGGAGTCTCACCCACCATGTCGTGTCTTCCTCACTCGTCTCATACCGGTCCGGAATCCGCGTGGTCGAACCACTTGCCCGAGGGCAGGAATTCGATCAGCCCGTCCAGCGCCCGCTGCAGGTTCTCGGGACTGCCCGGAAGGAAGCTGCCATAGAGTTCGCCGCTGACCCGGCGCGGAATGGACACGATGCGCCCCTGCGTCGAGTCCAGGACACCGGCCGCGACACCGGCCTGGGTCGAGGTGCCGCCTGGGTGGCGTTCGATCGCGGTGATCTCGACCCAGCCCTGGGGCTCGGCGATGATGCCGGCGTAGGCGCGCGCCGATGCCGGCGAGATCCCATATGCCGCAATCTGGTTCGGGTTCCAACATCGTGCCAATTCGCTGGCGATTCCCGTCAGGGGCTCGACGTCGGCCGGCGTCGCCGAGCCGAGCACCGTGGTCACCATGGCCGCGAGACCGACCTGCGGCGCGATTCGCTGCAGGACCAGCATGTCGCCGTCCCGAGCGGCGACGACATGTCGGTCCCCTTTGCGACAGACCACGAAGCGGATCATCTTGCCGCCGCCGTCGCGCCGCCACCACCGCCCTTCCAGGATGCGCTCGGCGCGGCTCAGGGTGCCGACCATCGCCCCGACCTCAGGGTGCGGTTCGCCGAAGACGTCGAGCACACCTTGTGCGGTCAGATCGCGAGCCACCTGCTCCCACACCCGCTCACGCAGATCGGGCTGGGGAATGTTCAGCCGGATGCCCAGCGCGGGGGGAAAGTCCGCCAAGCCCAGCCGGTCCGCGATCACCAGCATGCCGTCGATCGTGACCTCGACTCCGACGACGTCGTCGATGTGGGTGGCGTCCGGGCTCACGACTGGCCCGGCCGCATCTGTGAATCCAGCGCCGATCCCGCCTCGCTGTCGGTTTGGTCGTAGCGCGCGGCAGAAGCGGTGAGCGTGCCGGACAACGCAACCGAGACGCCGGCCACCGTCGTTCCAGCAGTTTGCCGAGACGCGAGCACAGCTTTCAATGCGCTGGAGGTGGCCGCGGCGATGCTGCCGTGGGTGCTGTTGACTTCGGCGACGGCGCCGTCGGCCGGAAGCGATGCGGTCCGCACCTCGCCGGCCGCCTGAGCCTGTCGGCCTGCCAGCTCACCGAGGTGCGCGCTGCTGACGCGCAGATCTTCGCCGGACAACGGTCCCTTGCTCCTCACTTCTCGTTCCGCGATTATCGCCCAGCCCGGTTGATCAACGGACAGCCTGCTGCTACGGCGCCACTGAATCAATGCCGGCCTCACCGGGCCGGCTCCGCTGCGCACTGTCGGCCGTTCCCTTGCCGCCACGCGCTGGCATGCGACTACGAGGCAACCTCGCAGAACACTTCGTCGCAGGTCAGCGTACCAGCGGTGCACCACCGCTCAGGTCACCAGTTTTCGCCGCGACGAAAGCGCGCGGTCCGCCCGCCTGAGGCGGTAGTTGATACTTGATGAGGGGCCGACCACGACGTCCGAAGGAGAGCGCAGTGACCGACCGCGATGACGCATTGCGGAAAGAACTCGGCTGGACCGGCCCTGCAGAAACCGACCACGAACCGCCGGCGATCGACTCGGACCCCAGGACTCCACCGGCCAGCTTCCGCCAGGCGCCGTCGCGATTCGGGCCGCCACCGGGAGCGCCGCGGGACACCGGGCCCGTGCCCGTCGTGGGCCGCCACGGGGGGCCGACGGACGTTGGGCCGCAGCTGCAGCCGCCGCCGAGGCAGCAGCCGCCGCACCCACCTCATTTGCCGGGTCCGTCCCAGCAGCCGCCTCCGCCGTGGCCCGGGCGGTGGCCTGGCCCCGGATACGGGCCCGAAGCACGGCCGCCGGGCCCGCCACCGGCCGGTTCGTATGCCGATCGCATCAGGGCCGACGAACTGGTACGGCCGCGCCGAGTGCCGCCGAGTCGCGGCTGGCGCAGAGCCCTCCACCGGGCAACGTTCGGATTGGTGAACCTCGGGCCGGGACCGGACGAGGTCCGGCAGACGGAATTGGAAGCCAAGATCCGGGGCGTCCTGCGTGGCCACTACAAGATCGGCGTGATGGGCAAGGGCGGCGTCGGCAAGACGACGGTCTCGGCCAGCATCGGTTCGGTGTTCGCCGAGCTGCGCCAGGACGACAGGGTGGTCGCGATCGACGCCGACACTGCGTTCGGCAAGCTCGGCAGCCGGGTCGATCCGAAGGCGCAGGGCTCGTACTGGGAGCTGGCCTCCGATCAGCACCTGGACACCTTCGCCGACGTTCGCAGCCGGGTGGGCAACAACGCGGCCGGACTGTTCGTGCTCGCCGGCGAAGCGACCCCCGCCCGCCGGCGCGTCCTAGACCCGGCGATCTACCGAGAGGCCACGTCGCGGCTGGACCGCCACTTCACGATCTCGATCGTCGACTGCAGTTCGACGATGGACGCGCCGGTCACCCAGGAGGTGCTGCGCGACCTCGATGCGTTGATCGTGGTGTCCTCGCCCTGGGTCGATGGTGCCGCCGCAGCGGGTCAGACGCTGGACTGGCTGGCCGCCCGCGGTCTGACGGGGCTCCTGCAGCGCACGGTCATCGTCCTCAACGACTCCGATGGTCACGCGGACAAGCGCACGCGTTCGGTTCTCGCGCACCAGTTTTCAGGACAAGGGCAGCAGGTGGTCGAGGTGCCGTTCGACGGGCACCTGCGGCCGGGCGGTGTCATCAACGGCACATCGGAGATGTCGGCGGCCACTCGGCGGCGGTTCCTCGAGATCGCGGCCGCGCTGGCCGAGCACTTTCCGGCCACCGACGACCGCAGTCGGGACAGGCACTGACGTCTGCTCAGGCCAGTTGGCCGATGAGCCCGTTGATCGCCTCGACGGCCGCCGCTGACACCTGTCGTTCGGCTTCGGCATCGACCACGTCGTTGTCGGAGACCCCGGCGGCCTGCGCAGTCTCGGAGATCGTCAGGTTCGCGCGACGGCGCACGGCATACAGTCGCTGGCCGAGCGTGGCGTGCGGGCCGCGTGCCGCGCGCATCATCAAGCCGTCGTAACGCGTCCGCACCGCGCTCAGCGCCTTGATCAGCGGCGGCGTCACCCGGCTGATCTGCGCGGCCCGGGCCGCCACGCCCTCGAGCTGGCGCAGGTCCGCCAGGATCTTCGTCGCCTTCGGCCCGAATTCGGGATGGTCGGGCTCAGGCAGCCCCGCGATCGCGGAGTCGAAGGTGCTCACCGCCGTGAGTACCGCCTGCGCGATCAGGGGAACCTCGTCGGTGCCGGCAGGCGGTGGCGGTTCGGAATCGCCGCCGGCCGCTTCTCCTCGCCGGAGCCGCGCGATCGTTCCCGGCGGCCACCGCAAAACCTCTTCGAGCTTTGCTCGGGTGCGCTCCCGCGGCCAGCTCCTGCCCTTCTCGAAGGCAATCAGGGCGCCGGCGTTGATGATGCCGTCGGCGGCGAGGCTGCGCTGGCTGATGTTGAGTTCACGACGCCGTGCCGCCGCCGCTCCCCCGGCGCGAACCATGCCGGGATCGGGCACCGCGGACGGTTGCTCGATCGACTCCGGGTTGGTCATTGGCGCGGCGATCCTCGGAAGGCGGTGGCGAAAACGGCTCCGCAATCCTAACCACCGCTACGTCCAGCGCTACGGCTTGACCGCTGGAGGCGTTCTCGAGTCGCGTCGCTGCTGCGGTTTGCGCATGCTGAAATAGTGCTGTCGCTACGGTTTGCGCAGGCGTCCCAGGCCCACGCCCTGGTCCGCAGTTTCTAACTGTTGCGTCGCTACGGTTTCTTCGCTACGTTTACGAACCACCGCGGCACGTCCGCCGCTGACAGCGCAGAGGAGCGACAACGATGAACAGAACTGAGTGGGACGAAATCCCCGTCGGCGCGTGCACCCGTGATCCCGAGCGGTGGACCACGTCGGCCGATGCGGAAGCCAAGGCGATCTGCCGGGCCTGCCCGCGGCGCTGGCTCTGCGCCCGCGAAGCGTGCGAGTTACCGCGCGCCGAAGGTCTTTGGGCCGGCATCTTCGTCCCCGAGACCGGTCGAGGCCGTACATTTGCCCTGCGGCAGCTCAAGTCACTGGCCGAGCGGCATGGCCAGCCGGTGCGCGACCGTCGGCTGTTCGCCGAGTCCGCCTGACGCCAGGCTCGCCCGCCGCCGGATCGGGGGGTCGGCGGCGGGCCTGCCGCTACCAGGTGTCGACGAAACGCCGGCCACCACGATGCGGTGCGTGCGCAGTCGCTGCCGCCAGCGTGTTGACCACCACGTCGCGCGTGTCCGCCGGGTCAATCACGTCGTCGATCTCGAACAGCGCAGCGGCGTTGAGCGCCTTGGCATTGTCCTGCGCCGCGGCCGTCGCCTGGCGGACCCGCTCTTCGCGTTCAGCGTCGTCGGCGATCGCGTCGAGCTCCTTGCGCATGCCCAGCCGCACCGCGCCCTCCAGGCCCATCGGTCCCAGGTGCGCGCCCGGCCATGCCACCGTCAGCACGGGTTCGCGCAGACTGCCGCCGGTCATCGCCTGCGCGCCCAGCCCGTATCCGCGCCGCAGGATCACCGCCACCAACGGAACCTGCATCGCCGCGCCCGCCACCAACATTCGCGATGCACGACGGACCAACGCCTCGGCCTCGGCGGCCGGGCCGACCATGTAGCCCGGACAGTCCACGAGCGAGACGACCGGCAGCCCGAACGCGTCGCACAGTTGCAGGAAGCGGGCCGCCTTGTCAGCCGCCGCGGCGGTGATAGCCCCCGCCATCACCATGGTGTTGTTCGCGATGACACCGACCGCGCGCCCGTCGAACCGCGCCAGCGCGGTCACCATCTCCGGCGCGAACCGTGTGCGCAGGAACGTCACCGACCCCTCGTCGGCCAGCGTCTCGATCACCGGAGCGACCTGGTACGCGCGCCGCGCACGCTCGGGAACCATTGCGCGCAAACGGGTTTGGTTGCCGACCGGGCCGGGCGCCGTCGTGCCCTGGAAATAACCGAGGAGCCGTTTGGTCACCGCAACGGCCTCGGCCTCGTCCGCGACGACGACGTCGACGACGCCGTTGGGCGACTGCACGCTGATCGGACCCACCTCGTCGGGCGGAACATCGCCGAGTCCGCCGCCGGCGATCATCGCCGGGCCACCCATGCCGATCGACGTATTCTCCGTCGCCACAATCAGATCCGAGCATCCGGCGATGACGGCGTTGCCCGCGAAACACCGGCCGTGGACGACGGCGATCCGCGGCACCACGCCGGAGAGCGCCGCCCACAGCTTGAACGCCCGGGCGTCGAGCGCGGACACCACCGGTATGTCGGTGTCGCCCGGCCGCCCGCCGCCGCCCTCGGCGAAGAACACCGTCGGAAGGCGCATCCGCTCGATGAGTTCGAACAGCCGGTCCTTCTTGCGATGGCCCAGCGCACCCTGCGTCCCGGCCAGCACCGTGTAGTCGTAGGACAACACGGCGCAAGCGCTTCGGTCGTTCCCGAACTGGTCGCCGTTGATCCGCGCCGTTCCTGCGACCAGACCATCGGCCGGGGTGCGGGCGATCAGGTCGTCGAGGTCACGGCGGTGCCGCTGCGCCGCGATGGCGAACCGTCCGTACTCGACGAACGAGCCCTCGTCGACAAGGTCGGCGATGTTCTCCCGGGCGGTCCTGGCGTTCGCGGTGCGCCTGCGCGCGACGGCGTCCGGCCGGGCCGCATCTTCGGTGAGCGCGCGGCGCTGCAGCAGTTCGGCGTGGTCGTCGCGCAGCGACTCGTCACTCACGGCGTCCGATGCTAATCACCGACCGTGGAAGTTATCCACAGGGCGGGTGCGCGACACGTCCGGATGTCGGCCGTCGCGCCTAGCGTTCGAGGCATGACGAACTGGATCAACACAGTGAGCCGCGACCATGTCGAATTCGGCGTGCGCGGCCGCTTCACGCAGGCAAACCACGGCAGGCCCACGATGTTGCGCAAGATGGAACGCGGCGACTGGATCGTGTTCTACTCGCCTCGGACGGTGTACCCGGACGGGCCGCCGCTGCAGGCGTTCACCGCGATCGGGCGGGTCGCCGACGACGAGCCCTACCTGGATCACGCGTCGTCGGATTTCGAATCGTGGCGGCGCAACGTCGACTTCCTCGATGCGGTCGAGACGCCGATCCGGCCGCTCATCGAGCAGCTCGGGTTCATCGAGAACAAGGCGCGGTGGGGCTACAAGTTCCGCTCCGGGGTCTTCCGGATCGATGACGACGATCTGGAGGTGATCCGTTCGGCGATGACGAGCCCGGGATGAGGCCTACCGTGGACTGGTGAGCAACACCGAACCGGCGCCGGCCGAAGTCGCCTGCGCGGCATCGCCGTTCGCCGGGATCCTGCATCCGCGCGAAGTGCCGCTGGGTGGGCCGCGGGCCATCAGGGTGCGACGTACGCTGCCGCAGCGGGAGCGTTCGCTGATCGGGGCGTGGTGCTTCGTGGACCATTACGGCCCGCACGACGTGCGCAGCGGCGGTCCGATGGATGTGCCACCGCACCCGCACACCGGTTTGCAGACGGTCAGCTGGTTGTTCAGCGGCGAGGTCGAACACCGCGACAGCGCTGGGGTGCACGCGATCGTGCGGCCCGGTGAGCTCAACCTGATGACGGCCGGCGCCGGCATCTGTCACTCCGAGGTCTCCGTGCCTCCTGCCGAGGCATCTCCGATGTTGCATGGAGTGCAGTTGTGGGTGGCGCTGCCCGACGAAGCGCGCGACACCGGTCGCGACTTCGCGCACTTCGCGCCGGAACCGGGCCGGCTCGGCGACGCGACGCTACGCGTGTTCCTCGGCGAACTCGAGGGGCTGCGCTCCCCCGTGCACACGTTCACACCGCTCCTCGGCGCCCAGGTCGACCTCGAACCCGGCGCCGCCCTGGTGCTGGAAGTCGACCCCGAGTTCGAGCACGGCGTACTGCTCGACCACGGCGAGGTGTCGGTCGCGGGGACAGCGCTAGACGTGGCGGATCTGGCGTTCCAGGCCGCCGGTCACGACCGGCTGACCCTGACCAACCGTGGCGCGCAGTCCGC
Source organism: Mycobacterium sp. E740 (assembly GCF_001672895.1). Taxonomy (GTDB): domain Bacteria; phylum Actinomycetota; class Actinomycetes; order Mycobacteriales; family Mycobacteriaceae; genus Mycobacterium. Next base: position 11,090 of record NZ_LZKP01000080.1, on the reverse strand, counting down.
CCGGCTGATGCTGCTCGGCGGGCCACCGTTCCCGGAGCAGTTGGTGATGTGGTGGAACTTCGTCGGCCGCGATCACGACGACATCGTGACGTACCGCCGGCAGTGGGAAGCCGGCGACGACAGGTTCGGGGCAGTGCGGGGCTACCGCGGCGCGGTCTCGCGGTTGCCCGCCCCTCCCTTGCCCAACGTCACCTTGCGTCCGCGGCCGAACCCGCGGGTATAGAGGAGACATGACCACCGACAAAACCGGGGCGCCGACCGAGGTCGCTGCCGGATCCGACCGCTACACGATCTCCGTCGACGGCAAGGACGTCGGCCTGGCCGAGTTCGCCGACCGCGACGGCCAGCGCGTCTTCACCCACACGGAGGTGGACAGCGACTTCGAGGGTCGCGGCCTGGCCACCATCCTGATCGGCGAGGCGTTGCAGAGCACCCGCGATGCCGGCCTGCGCATCGTGCCCGTCTGCGAGATGGTGGCCAACTACGTCGAGAAGCACGACGAGTACGCCGACGTCGTCGATCCGGTGTCCGACGAGATCAAGCGCTGGCTGGCTGGTCACTGATCCGAACAGCCCACTAACGTCGTCGCGATGGTGGCGGCGTTCTTCACTCCCGACGGCGACGCATTCGTGCCCGCACCCATCGCGCGGGGCCCGTGGGGTCAGACCATCAGCGGCAACTACGTCGGCGGACTGCTCGGTCACGTGCTCGAACGCGACGCCGGGAATCCCGAGTTCCAGCCCGCCCGTCTCACCGTCGACCTGTTCCGGCCCGCCGCACTGTCGGCCGTGCGCGTCGAAACCGCGGCCGTGCGCCAGGGCCGCCGCCTGAAGCTCGTCGATGCGCTGATGACCCAGGACAACACGGTCGTCGCGCGGGCCACCGCCTTGTTCCTCCGCCGCGGCGACCAACCGCGGGACGAGATCTGGACCTCGCCGGTCACCATGCCGCCGCTGCCGCCGACGCCGGACCCCATCCCGCGCGGCCTGTCGACGCTGGTCTGGACGTACGGCAAGGAAGGCCACGAACCCAGTCCCGGTGAGGGCTTGTCGGGCTGGCAGCACTCGGGGCCCAAGTACATCTGGGTGCGCGACTTCCGGCCGCTCGTCGAGGGCGAGGAGCTCACGCCGTTCACCCGGGCGGCGATGGCCGGCGACATGGTGAGCTCGTTGACCCACTTCGGGCCGAGCGGTCTGCAGTGGATCAACGCCGACTACACCGTCACGCTGGCGCGCCTGCCGCGCGGGCCGTATCTCGGGCTGGCCGCGCTGACGCATTACAGCCACGACGGCGTGGCCACCGGCACCGCCACACTCGTCGATGAACACGGTCCCATCGGTAGCGGGGTCGCCAACGCGCTGTCGAACCCCGGCTTCGCTCCGCCGCGAATGTAAACCCCAGCGGCACAAGTGAAAACACCCCGCGAGATTCGCGGGGTGCTTCCGTCGTGTTCGATCAGCTGAGGCCGACGACTTCCTGCGCGATGTCGGCCAGGCGGGTCTGCGCCGCCGACACCAGTCGCTGGCGGTTCTTATGCATCTCCTCGTACGCGACGATGGTGCGGATGTCGCTCGGATCGTCGAGGTCCTTCACCGCGGCCACGGCCTCGTTGAGGTTCAGGTCCTCATACCCGGCGATCGGCAGTTCGTCGGCGTCGACGACACCGCCCTGGGCACGCGCCCGATGCAACGCGTCAGCCGCATCGTCGGCGCCCTCCCGGCGGACAACCTCCTCGGCGCGCTTCAGAGCGCCGTCCCGCGAAGCGCCGAGCGCCTTGATCGTGATCTCGCCGGCGCGCTGGGCGCGCTGACGCAGGTCCTCGACGGCCGGTCCCGCCGAGCGCACCAGCTCGGCGATCCGCTCCACCGACTGCGCCGACCACTGGCCGGGCAGGTTGACCAGCTTCACCGCGGTGCCCGCTGCCGCCTGCAGCGGGGTGCGCTGCAGCGCCGCCGGGCCGCCGAGCGCATCCTCGGCCAGCACGGTGGTCAGCCAGTTCACCGTCGCCGAGTGCGCGGTGATCAGCCGGTCCGCCAGGTCCTGCACGTCCGGCTTCTTGGCCGCGACGGAAAGCGCCTTGATGTAGCGCGCCCGATCCAGCAGCTGGTCCTCCAGCGCCAGGTCACCCAGCAGCGCCTCGTCGAACGGCTGAGCCTGCTCGGTCAGCGCCTTGACGGCCGCCGCGGCACGTCCCAGGAACGGGCCGATGGTGTCGGGGAAACCGCCCAGGTCGCGGATCGCCTTCTCGATGGCCTCGGCGCGGACGCGACCGTGCTCGGCGTTCTGGGTCAACTCGCGACGCACGGCGTCGGTCCGGGCCTGCGCGATCCGCGTCTCAGCGACCTGGATCTCGGTGTGAGTCAGGTCCAGGATCGTGCGCAGCTGGTTGAGCAAGGTGGATTCAGTGTTGGTCATGGATATTTCGCCCCTTAAGCGTTGACGGTTTCGGTCGGCGCATGGGGTGCACCTGTCCCGTTGGCTACCCGACCGGCGGGGGAAGTCGAACGCGTCAGGGGTGTGAGATGGGTCGCAATCGGCGCGTCAGCGCGGCTGCAGGATGATCACCGGAATCTCGCGGTCGGCCCAAGACTGGTAGGTGTCGAAGTCGGCGTATGCCTCGACCAGCTTCGGCCACAGCCGGGCTCGCTGCTCGGGTGTGGCGGTCACCGCGCGAACCGGACGGCCGTCCGATCCGATCTCGATGTGCGCGTCCGGGTTGGCCACCAGATTGCGGTACCACTGCGGATCGGTGTCGCGACCACCTTGGGACGCCACCACGATCACGTCGTCGCCGTCGTGGATGTACACCAGCGGGGACACCAACCGCCTGCCGGACTTGCGGCCGATGTGCTCGAGCAGCAGCGTCGGCACCGGCTTCTTGAAACCGGCTCCGACGCGCCAGTTCGCGCCGATCTTGCCGCCGGATCGGCGGTACACCCACACGTGCGCCTTGCCCGCGTACTTCATGGCCTTGGAGACGACGGGCGAGTTCAGCTGCTTGGGCTTGTTCTTCGGATCCATACGATCAACCTAGATACTGCGCGGTGCTGCCGCCGAGCGGCATCTCCGGCATACCGAGCTTGCGGTGGTCCCAGCTGCGCGTCCGAGTGGGCACCACCCGCACACAGATGCGGTTGTTCATCATCTGGTCGACGAACGGGCGCATCTCCTCGGAGTACGGCCCGGTGTAGCGCTCCCACACGCTGATGCCAACGCGCAGAACGGTTTCCGGATCGTCGACGATCTCGGCGCGGCCGTCGATCGAGACACCGCGCAGGGTGTCGTAGGTGTGGCCGTCCTCGATCATCACGGTGACGGTCGGGTCGCGCCGAAGGTTCACCGCCTTCTGCGACTTGGCCTTCGTCTCGAACCAGATCTCTCCGTCGAGCACGGCGTACCACATCGCGACCAGATGCGGCCGGCCGTCGGGCAGCACGGTCGCGAGCGTGGCGGTGCGGCTGCGTTCGATGAATTCGGCGATCTCGTCGTCGGACATGACGATCTTCGCGCGCTCGTTCTTGCCCACGGTCGAATACTGTCAGGTCGCCGCCGCCGCCGTCGGCACCGGGATGCGGTTCTGCTAGCTCATCAACATGATGTACTGCGCTGCCGTCATCTGCTGGGTGGCCAGCAGGGTCGGGGCGCTGGTCTCGATGGTGTACCGGTCGGCCGTCGCCACGCAGTAGAAGCCGCCTTCGCTCATCCGCAGGCAGCGGCTGTCGGGCATGTTCGGCACCGGGTTGGCGGGCTGCGCCGTCGGTGACACCTCGGCGTAGAACTCGTCGACAACGCCCTTGGCGCCGTCGGCGTCGCTGGTCTGGTAGACCGTTGAGCCGGCCATCGAAACGAGGTCTACGCCGGTGGCCGAGAACAGCTTTGCCGAACGGGCGGGGTCGGATTGGAAGTGCAGCGCGCCCCGCTGCTCGTATGTCGCGGGCTTGGTGAACGTCATGTCCTGGCCGTCGAGCGGGATCGTGCGGGCCAGCAGCCCGGTCGGATCGATCGAGATGTCGGCCAGCTCGCTCACGTCGGTGGCACGGAACTTGTCGATCTCCGGCGCCTGCACCTCGATGGTCTTGGCCACCAACTGGGCTGCGGCCTCAACGCCGGCCGTCGCCTGCGCCTGCTGCATGAGCACGTACGGGCCGTGCGCGGTGAACGACCGCGCCGCGCCGAACTGGCCGATCTCCCGGTCGGCGCCGGTGTAACTGGTTGCCCAGGCGTCCGGGTGGCCCGGGATCTCCAGTTTGGGCGCCGGCCCCGCGCCCTGCTGCTGGGCCGCCGCGTCGCTCAGGTCGGTGGCAGCGGCCTGCGCGGCGCCGTCGTCGGCGAAGCGCAGCACCGCGTTGAGCAGCACGCGGCGGTTCTTCTCGGTGCGCACCGAGGCGAAGCCGGTGACGAAGTCGTGCCGGCCCGCGGCCGCGGCGAGGTTCATGGGCCCGATCAGGGCCAGCGCCTCGGGCCGGGGCAGCACCACCGCACCGAAGCCGAACGAACCCGTCAAGGCCGAATCGACCTCCCACGGCCCGACGACGTGATCGGCCAGCCGCTGGCCCTCGAGCACGGCACCCAACAGCGGATCCCCGGCGACGCCCAACGGGTTTCGCGGTGCCGTCGGGAACCGCCCCGCGTCCAGCTGATCGAGGTTGAGCGTGGGGCCCGCCGGTCCCCCGGTGGCCTTGACCGCCGCGCCCTGAACCGTCGCCGTACAGCCGGTCACGACCAGCGCGACTACCGACATGAGCGCAAGAATTGCGTGCCGCATCCCGTCGAAATTACCCGCGCCCGCGCGACCGATGGTTCAGGCGTGCCGACCGGGTCGGCTCAGGTTGGAGCGCCCTTCCCTTGCGGCAGCCGGCAACCGGTGTATCCGGAGACCACCAGATTTCCCTTGTAGGAGACCTTGATGAAGACTCCCGCGGTACCGGTGAACCAGACGTCGTGATTGCGCGGTCCGTCCTTCAGCGTCTGAACATCGGTGGCACCGACCGTCGCCGCCGAATCCTTGGCGACGCCGAGCACGTGTCGCCAATCGTCTTCCGAGACAACGACATTCTCGGCGATGCGGTTCGGCAGGTACGCCGACATCCCATCTGACTTGTCGTACGGCGCGGGGCAGCTCCCGGTGTCCTCGTTGGTTCCGTTGACCCAGACTATGCTGCCGACGCGTTGCGACGCCGCGGCCGTGATGGAGTTCAGCGCACTGTCGAGCTTCGATGTCGTCTCCTCGAACGATGGCAGCGCACGAAGCTCTTCGGCCGCGTGCGCGGCGTCCGTCGACGGTGTGGGTTGATCGGGCTGATTCACGTGGCACCCTGTCGCTAGCGTGAGGACCACTGCACAGCCGCTGACGAACTGTCTGCGTCGTCGCATCTGCGGTTGCCTCACTTTTCCCGTATGGCGTCGTCGCCGAGTCCGGCGATGACCGCGGCGATGTTGTAGTTGGTGGTGCGGGGCATGCCATTGTCGCCGAAGCGTGGATAGTCGCTGTGGCCGTGGGCAGCGCCCAGGTCCATCGAGCCGCCGTTGCCGTCCGGCACTGTGACCGCCCCGGTCTCGAGGTGCGTGAAATTCGGGTTGCTCGCGGGGTCGGGCCCGAACTGGCCTGCGCCCGTGAGATCCAGTGTGCGCAAAGCCGATTCGGCGAGCGATCCGAACGGCTCCGGCAACAGGGGCGCCGCCGCGCGCACCCAGGGGGTGTCGAAGACATGTTGGATGGGGTCGTCCGGCGTCTGCATGGTGAAGACGTGGCCGTCGCCGAGTTGCAGCTCTTGCGGCGTGGTCGCTGCGATACCCGGTGAACCGTAGAAGATCGCGTCGGTGACCCCGTGATTGCCCGGCTCCTGCAGTGCCAGCCCGGTCGTGAGCGACCCGTAGGAGTGGCCGATGGCCGTGAGTTGGGCGGGTACGCCCTCGTGGCTGGCGGTCAGTCCGTCGTAGAAACCGGCGAGGTCCTTCGCCCCTGCCTGGGCGAGTTGGCCGTGGCTGACGTCCCAGGCCCCGGTCAGTGATCCGCGCGCGTCGTCCAGTCCTGGGATCTGCGGCGCGTCGTAGCCGATCCAGGCGATCGTCGAGACGGAGTCGGTGGCGTGTCCGGGCGTGGTCTGCAACTGGCGCAGCGTCTCCTGCCGCAGCTGACGAGCTTCATCGGTCATGGCGCCGATGCTGTCGTGCACCGTGGTGTTGAGTCCCGGCGTGGTGACGGCGACGTGTTCGGCGGTGTCGGGATCGCCGATCGCGATCGCGGCGTGCGCGCGCTCACCGGTCTTGGTGTCCAGCAGCAGCAGCTTGCGGTCGGTGCCCGTCGCTGCTTTTTCGACGGCCTGCAGGTCGGGCAGATACTTCGCGCCGCTTCGGGCCGCGTCGTACTGTCGTTGCCACGCTTCGTATTTCAGCCGGTCGTCGAAAATGGCGCCCGGCTTGTTCGGTGGCGGAATGTTTCGGCCGTCGGCCCAGTCGGGGTGTTGGTTGCGCAGGGCGTCGGCGCTCGCCTGGGCGGCTTGCGCCTGCGTCATCGCGTCCGCCAGTGCCAAGCGGTTGTAGTAGTCGCGGTCGACGGCCGGCATGCCGTCGCGGTTTCCGATCGAATGGTCGCGCTGGTACAGGGCGTCCTTCTGCTCCGGGGTCAGCCGCTCCCAGAAGTCGTGGAACTGGTTGGGATCCGCGGGCAGCGGCATCGACAACGCGTCGGGTATCGGCGGCTTGCCGGTGGGCCCTTCACCGGCGGTGGTGATCGCGTTGGCCAGTTCACTGTCGGCAGTGTTGGCTTGCGAGAGCAGGCCGGCGATGCGCGTCTCGATGTCTGCTTGTTGCAGGGCGTAGATCGGGTCGCCGACCATGCCGGGGTACAGCGGGGTGACCTTGCCGGTGGCCATGTCGATCGAGAAGCCGTCGCGCTGGGCGTCGCTCTTGATGCGCTGCAGGCTGGCCTTGATGCTCTCGATCTGGTCGGCCGCCTCCCCGGTGGCCGAGGACAGCCGCGCCATCTCCAGTCCGTGGCCGGCCAGGTAGCCACTGAGCTTGTCCAGGGAGGCGCGGGCGGAGTCCCCGCCGGCGCCTCGCCACGTGGCGATCAGCGGCAGCTTGGTCAGGCCGGAGCGAACCTCGTCGGCGCTGGCGCCGCGTTTGGCCAGGGCAGTGGACACCTCACGGATCGCGCCGGCGTCCCAGCGCTCGACGTCGGCGAGGGTCAGCGTCATCAGAGCAGGTCGTCGAGCGCCGCCGCACTGGTGCCGTCGACGGTCTCGTACCCGGCAGCCGCTGCGCGGAAGGCTTCACCGTGCGCGGCGAGGTCGCGGGTCATCGTGGCCGTGGTGTCCTGCCACTCGGCGAATTTGGCTTGCAAAGCGGCGGCCGAAGTGCCGACCCAGCCCGCTTGTGCCTCCTCGATCGCGCCGTCGGCTGCGGTGTGCGCGGCCGACAGCTCGGAGTGGTGCATGTCGAGATGATCGGATGACATGCGCAGGTCGATCGGATCGACCTCGAGGTCCTTCATTCGTTCCCCTGACATCTGCCCGTGCGCTTCGCATCCAAGGATAGAAGTGCCGTCGAACGTCATCCGCGACGATTCGGGTGCGCACGCCGCGACCCCGCGGCTGCTGACAGATTCAGGTGTGACCGAAAGACCGGCTCGTCACATCTGTTTGTGGGCGAAGGGGGACTTGAACCCCCACGTCCCGAAGGACACTGGCACCTGAAGCCAGCGCGTCTGCCATTCCGCCACTCGCCCCAACAACCGGGGGAGCCTATCACGCTGAGCACCCCGTGCCCCAACCGTGCCGCTCGCCTTGCCAACGGCCTTTCGACGCCGTGATTCGATCGTGAATGAGCGTGTCTGAGCTGCGATGTTGCGATTCTCAGAATTCTGATGGTCCCGCAGCGCGGCGCTGGGCCGATACCATGCAGATGAGCATCGTGGCCAGGCGACACGCGGGCACCCGCGGCCATGAGCAGGGCCGACGTACGACGACGAGTGAGGCGGGCGGTGATATGGGTCTAGTCGACCGTATCGAGCGCAAGCTCGAGTCGACGGTCGGTGACGCGTTCGCCCGGGTGTTCGGCGGCTCGATAGTCCCCCAGGAAGTCGAGGGGATGCTTCGCCGGGAAGCCGACAGCGGCGCGCGCGAAGTGCTCGACGGTCAGGTTTTGGCCCCGAACGACTACGTCATTACCCTCAGTGTGCCTGACTATCAGAAGGTGAGCGCCGACCCAGACCTCACATCAGCGACTTTCGCCAAGCACTTGGAGGGATACATCCGTGAGCAGGGGTGGCAAACGTATGGTGATGTTGTCGTCAGGTTCGAACAATCACCCACCCTGCACACCGGACAGTTTCGCGCGCGTGGAGCGGTCAATCCCGACTCGACCACTGGCGAACCCCCATCTCGAGTACGTGCGTCCAGCGCAGAATCAGGAGAACGACCGATGAGCGACAACCCGACTTACCGCGGCGGCCAGGGGCCGGGTCGGCCCGCCGACGACTACTACGACCGTCCGCACGACGAGCGGTACGGCCGCCCCGACGACCGCGGCCAGTATCCGCCGCAGGACCAGGGTGGCTACCCGCCGCAGGGTGACCAGTACCCGCCCCGTCAGGGCGGCGGCTACCCCGACCAAGGCGGTTACCCCGACCAGGGCGGTTATCAGGAGCAGGGTGGCTACCCGGATCAGGGCGGCTACGACCAGGGCTACCCGCCGCCGTCGTACGAGCAGCGGCCCCCCGCCGGCGGCTACGGCCCCCCGCAGCAGGGCGGCTACCAGGACCAGGGCTACCGCCAGGCGCCCGGCGGCTACGGTCCGCCCCAGGGCGGCCAGCCCGGCTACGGCGGCGGTTCCGGCGGTGACTACGGTCGCCCGCCTGCGCCGGGCCGTCACGACGACGGCGGCTACGGCCGCCCCGAGCCGCGGCCCGCGTATCCGGATCAGGGCGGCTACCCGGATCAGGGGGGTTACCCCGACCAGGGTGGCTACGGCGACCAGGGCGGTTACGGCGGCCAGGCCTACGGCCGCCAGGACCAGGGCTACGGCGCCCCGCCGGACTACGGCCGCTACGGTGACGCACAATCGGCCGGCTATGCCGAGCCCGGCTACTCCGAGCCCGCGGGCGGTGGCTACGACTACGGCCAGCAGGGCGGTTACAGCGGTGGCTACGGCCAGGGCGACTACTCCGCGGGCGCCGCGACGGTCACCTTGCAGCTCGACGACGGCAGCGGCCGCACCTACCAGCTGCGCGAGGGCACGAACGTCATCGGTCGCGGTCAGGACGCTCAGTTCCGTCTGCCCGACACCGGGGTGTCCCGGCGCCATCTGGAGATCCGCTGGGACGGTCAGGTCGCGCTGCTGTCCGATCTGAACTCCACCAACGGCACGACCGTCAACAACGCGCCGGTGCAGGAGTGGCAGCTCGCAGACGGCGACGTGATCCGGCTGGGCCACTCCGAGATCATCGTCCGCGTGCACTGAGCACCGGGGCCGGCCGAAGCGGCGAAGCTGGTCGCTTCCCGCTCATCTCGGCGACCGTACAAGTATCGTGACGGTGCCGAGGCTGGTCGGGTGCGCCGACGCGACGTGAACGGGATGGAGACGGAGAGGACGTCAGATGCAGGGGTTGGTGCTGCAACTGACGCGCGTCGGATTCCTGCTGCTGCTGTGGCTGTTCATCTGGTCGGTGCTCAGGATCCTGCGCACCGACCTCTACGCCCCGCCCGGCGCCGTGATGGTGCGACGGGGCCTGCCGTTGCGGGCCTCGCTGCTGCCCAACCGGGGCCGTCGTAACGTGGCGCGTCAACTGGTGGTCACCGAGGGCGCGCTTGCGGGCACCCGCATCACGTTGGGTGCGCAACCCGTGCTGATCGGCCGCGCCGACGACTCGACGCTGGTGCTCACCGACGACTACGCCTCGACGCGGCACGCCAGGCTCTCGCCTCGAGGCCCGGAATGGTACGTCGAAGACCTAGGATCGACCAACGGCACATACCTCGACAGGGCGAAGGTGACGACGGCGGTACGGGTTCCGATGGGCACGCCGGTTCGAATCGGCAAGACCGTGATCGAGCTGCGCCCGTGACACTGGTGCTGCGATACGCCGCGCGCAGCGACCGCGGCCTGGTCCGAGCGAACAACGAGGACTCGGTGTACGCCGGTGCGCGACTGCTCGCACTCGCCGACGGCATGGGCGGCCACGCCGCCGGCGAGGTCGCCTCGCAACTGGTCATCGCCGCACTAGCCCACCTCGACGACGACGAGCCCGGCGGCGACCTGCTGTCCAAGCTCAACTCCGCGGTGCGCGAGGGCAATTCGGCGATCGCCGCTCATGTCGAGGCCGATCCGGAACTCGAGGGCATGGGCACCACCTTGACCGCGATCCTGTTCGCGGGCAATCGCCTTGGTCTGGTACACATCGGCGACTCCAGGGGCTACCTGCTGCGCGACGGCGAACTCAACCAGATCACCAAGGACGACACCTTCGTTCAGACCCTCGTCGACGAGGGCCGCATCACCGCGGAAGAGGCGCACAGCCACCCGCAGCGGTCGCTGATCATGCGCGCGCTGACCGGCCACGAGGTGGAGCCCACGCTGATCATGCGCGAGGCGCGCGCCGGCGACCGCTACCTGCTGTGCTCCGACGGGTTGTCCGACCCGGTCAGCCACGACACGATCCTCGAGGCGCTGCAGATCGCGGATGTGGCCGAAAGCGCCGACCGGCTCATCGAATTGGCGCTTCGCGGCGGCGGACCGGACAACGTCACCGTCGTGGTGGCCGACGTCATCGACAACAGCGACTACGACTACGGCCAGACCCAGCCGATCCTGGCCGGCGCAGTCTCCGGGGACGACGACCAGCCGCCGCCCAACACCGCAGCGGGCCGCGCATCGGCGTTCAACCCGCGTCGCAACGAACCCAAACGCGCTGTACCGGAACCGGAGGAACCGCCGCGGCCGCCCAAGTCGCGGCGGCGAATGTTCATCGCCGCCGTCGTGCTGGTGCTTGTCGTCCTGGCCGGATTGGCCATCGGCCGCCAGATCATTCGCAGCAACTATTACGTCGCCGCCCACGACGACGCCGTTTCGATCATGCGCGGTGTGCCCGG
>NZ_LZKP01000079.1 GCF_001672895.1 Mycobacterium sp. E740 | reverse complement strand
GGGCCCGCAGTCGCGGGTCGACGTTGTCGGGCTGCTGTGACGTCGCGACGAACGCGACGCCGGGGGTGGCGACGGCGTTTCGGAGCTCGGTGAGGATCAGCGTGGCCACTGGTTCGGCGGTCGACGGCAGCAATGCGTCGACGTCGGTGATCAGCAGCACGCCGCCACCGTCGCGCGCCGTCGCCACCGCCGACGCCACACTGGCCAACCGGTCCTCGGCGCGCAACGAGCCCACCTCCGGCCCGTCGAGTTCGACCAGCCGTCGGTCGGCGCACACCGCGCGCACCATCGCGGCTTTGCCGACACCGGCGGGCCCGGACACCAGTACCCCGAGATTCGCTGTGGCACCGAGCTTTTCGAGCAGTTCCGGTTGGTCGAGCGCGAGCTTGAGCCATTCGGTCAGCCGCTGAGCCTCGGCTTGGGCGCCCTTGAGGTCGTCGAGAGCGAGCGCGGGTCGCGACGTCTTCGGGGCGGTCACCACCGCCTGACCGGTGGTCGCGTTCGGAGTCGGCGCGACCGTCCCGCCGGCCGACGCGTCTCTCCAGCATGCTGCCGAATTGGGTTGCACGCTCACGGGTCCCGCGGGATCGGTGCCGGTCACCGTCAACAGTTCGGACGTCCACGTGATACCCACCGACGACGCCAGCGCGGCCGTGGCACGCGACGAAGGGATGTCGGGCCCGAGTTCCCGCGGTAGCAGCGACACGGTGTCGCCGACCGTCATCACCTTGCCCAGCAACGCTTGTCGCAGCGTGGCGGGCGAGATCGACTGGCTCGCCAGCCGCGACCCGGACAGGGTGACCGATCGCGCACCGTAGACCGTGACCGGTGCCACGAGGACGGTGGTGTCCTCGCGCAGCCCGGCATTGGAAAGCGTGACGTCGTCGAGCAGTGCGGTGCCCGCCGGGACACCGGCCGGTGCCTCGCCGACCACGGCGGCAGTGGTGCGCGAACCGGTCAGAGACACCGCATCCCACTCGCGGATGCCCAGCGCGGCAATGGCTTCGGGGTGCAGTCGGACCACGCCGCGCCGGGAGTCCAGCGCCGAGGTGTTCAACCGTGCGGTCAGGGCAAGCTGATGCCGGGGGACCGGTCGATCGGTCCGCAGTTCAGTCATGACGAGAACCGGGCCTGCGCAGTCCGAGTCGCATCACGGACCGGCGGTGTGGCTGAGCCCGGCGGATCGCCCGCCGCGCCGCCCGTTGCTGGCGCGGTTTGTCATCCCAGACCTCAGGGTGCGCAGCCAGAAAGCGGCGGGTCCGGATCGCGAACGGAATGTGTACGACGTAGGCGCCGATGATGATCAGGATCACGATGTAGCCGTAGAGGATCGCGGCCGCAACGCCGATCGCCACGAGCGCCAGCAGCGGCGCGACCATGTTGGGCGGCACCGAGAACGTGTGGATCTTGCGCATCGGGATCGTGCTGACCACCAGCAGCGAGACGCCCACCATCCAGATCACCACGGCGGGTTCGGATGTCCACCAGCCTTCGCCGAACTGCATCTTGGCGGCCAACGGACCGATCGCGCCGATCGCGCCCGCCGGAGCGGGCATGCCGACGAAGTACTTCTTCTCGTAGGCCGGCTTGTCGACCTCGAGCATCGCGTTGAACCGGGCCAACCGCAGCACGATGCACACCGCGTACACCAGCACCACCATCCAGCCGACCCGCGAGTGCGACAGCAGTGTGCCGTAGACGATGAAAGCCGGTGCGACACCGAAGTTCACGGCGTCGGCCAGCGAGTCGATCTCCTCGCCCATGCGTGACGTGGCGCCGAGTGCGCGGGCGATCCGCCCGTCGAGCGCGTCGAGGATCGCCGCGACCGCCAGGAACGCCATCGCCTCGGTCGGCCGCCCGTCCAATGCCATCTTGACCGCGCTCAGGCCGAGGCAGATCGCGGCGACCGTCATCGCGCTGGGCAGGATGCGCAGGCTCACCACGGAGCGTTTGATGCGGGGCCGGATCACGCCGGAGCCGCCCGGCCGGCGACATCGGGCTGCACCTCGGCCAATACCGTCTCGCCCGCCAGCGCGCGCTGTCCCGTCGCCACCAGGATGTTCGAGCCCGCGGGCAGGTAGGTGTCCAGGCGCGAGCCGTAGCGGATCAGCCCGTAGGTCTGCCCGAGCGCCAGCTTGTCGCCCACCTTGGCCTCGCACACGATGCGCCGCGCCACCAGCCCCGCGATCTGCACGCCGATCACCTCGACGCCGTCTGCGGTGCGGATCAGCACGCTGTTGCGCTCGTTGTCCTCGCTGGCCGCTTCGAGTTCGGCCGAGCCGAACAATCCCGGCCGGTGTTCGACGGCGACGACCTCGCCGCCGACCGGGGCCCGCTGCACGTGCGCGTCGAAGATTGACAGGAAGATGCTGATGCGCGGCAACGGCGTTGCGGGTAAACCGAGTTCGGCCGGCGGCAACGCCTCCTCGATCAGGCAGATCAGGCCGTCGGCCGGCGCCACGACGAGGTTCGGCCGCGTCGGTGGCACCCGCGGCGGGTGCCGGAAGAACGCCGCGTTGGCGGCGGCCGACGTCAGGGCGGCGCCGCGCAGCCACCTGTTTCTGCGCCCCAGCACCGCGGCCGCCAGGCTGGCACCGACGAACGGCAAACCGGCCGGGTGCATCGGCGGGATGGTGGTACGGGCCAGCGCCAAGAGCCGCGCGGGGCCGGATTTCAGGTCGGGGCGTCTGGCCATCGTGCAGCGATTCTACGGGCCGAGGTCCCACACCTGCACTTGTGAGCCTGCGGCAAGTGCATCGACGTCCTCGGTGATCTCCAGCAGGCAGTTCGCCGACGCCAGCCAGCGCAGATGATGAGACGCGGGCGGTCCGTAGCTGGTCACTGTCCCCGCGCGCGCGTCGAGCACGCCGCGGCGGAACTGCCTTTTGCCGCGCGGCGAGTTGACGTCCTCGGTCAGCACGGCGGTGCGGCGTGGACGGTCGGGATGGGGCAGTCCCATCGCGGCGCGCAGCGGCGCGCGGATGAACACCTCGAACGACACCAGCGCGCTCACCGGATTGCCGGGCAGCGTGATGATCGGCGTGCCGTCC
>NZ_LZKP01000078.1 GCF_001672895.1 Mycobacterium sp. E740 | reverse complement strand
CGATTGCGACGAGTCGGCAACGGAGAACGCGATCTCCATGCCGCGGACCATCGGGCCCGGGTGCAGCACGACCGCATTGCCAGGCAGCATCGCCTGGCGTTTCTCGGACAGGCCATAGAACACCGAGTACTCCCTGGCCGACGGGAAGAACCCGCCGTTCATGCGCTCGGCCTGCACCCGCAGCATCAGGACAGCGTCGGCGATCGGCAGCTCGGCGTCGAGATCGTGCGACACCGTGACCGGCCAGTCGGCGGCACCGACCGGGAGCAGTGTCGGCGGCGCCACAAGCACCACCTCCGCACCGAGGGTGTGCAGCAGCAGCACATTCGAACGGGCCACCCGGCTGTGCAGGACGTCGCCGACGATCACCACACGTTTGCCCTCGATGTCGCCGAGGCGCTGGCGGATGGTGAGCGCGTCGAGCAGCGCCTGGGTGGGATGCTCATGGGTGCCGTCGCCGGCGTTGATGACCGCGGGGCCGTGTCCGTCCGCGGTGGCGGTCCACTCGGCGAGCTGCTGCGGTGCGCCCGAAGCCGGGTGGCGCAGGATCAGCGCGTCGGCGCCGGCGGCGCGCAGAGTCAGCGCCGTGTCGCGCAGCGATTCGCCCTTGGACACCGACGAACCCGACGCACTGACGTTGATCACGTCCGCGCTCATCCACTTACCGGCCACCTCGAAAGAGACCCGGGTGCGGGTGGAGTTCTCGTAGAACATCGTGATGATGGTGCGCCCGCGCAGGGTCGGCAGCTTCTTGACCTCGCGGCCCAGCAGCGCCTGGCTGAAGCGGTCGGCGTTGTCGAGGATCGCCACCGCGTCGTCGCGCGACAGATCGGCGGCCGACAGCAGATGTTTCACCGGACCGGACCTCCGTGCGGCGCGAGGGAGACGCCGTCGGCGCCGTCGTTCTCGGCGAGCCGGACCTTGACGTTCTCGCTGCGCGAGGTGGGCACGTTCTTGCCCACGTAGTCGGCGCGCAGCGGCAGCTCGCGGTGGCCGCGGTCGACCAGCACCGCCAATTGCACCGCCTTGGGCCTGCCGATGTCGCGCAGCGCGTCCAGGGCGGAGCCCACCGATCGGCCGGTGTAGAGCACGTCGTCGACGAGAATCACCAGGGCCTGGTCGATGCCGCCTGCGGGGATGGAGGTCTCCTCCAGCGCGCGGGGCGGTTTGGAGTCCAGATCGTCGCGGTACAGCGTGTTGTCCAGTGCGCCGTGCGCGACCGCGACTCCGGAGAACTCCTCGATTTTGCCGGCGAGGCGAGTGGCCAGGGTGACGCCGCGGGTCGGGATGCCGAGCAGGATCACGCGGGGCGCTTCGGGTCCGTCGAGGGCGGTTTTCTCGATGATCTGGTGAGCGATACGGGAGATGGTGCGGCCGACGTCCGCTGCGGACATCAACTCCCGGTCGGTGCCTGACGAGTCCGAGTGCACGCCCAAGCGACTCTGACCTCCTTCTCCGCCTCTCTGGACGGCTCCTTAAAGGACGTCGAAACTGCGGGGAAGCTTAGCACCCGCATCGCGCGGGTCTACCGACGCCACGGCACGGACAGTTGCGTCGCGGGCGGAAGTAGGCTTGCCGCGATGAAGCTCGACGGCAACCAAGCGTCCATCCGCGAGGCGATCGACGCCGGACTCCTTGCCGGTGCGGTGACCCTGGTGTGGCGCGCCGGTGAGGTCCTTCAGGTCAACGAGTTGGGGCATCGCGATGTCGACGCCGGGCTGCCGATGCAGCGCGACACGATCTTTCGCATCGCCTCGATGACCAAACCGGTGACGGTCGCGGCGGCGATGAGCCTCGTCGAGGAGGGGCGGTTCGCACTCGACGACCCGGTGGTGGGCTGGCTGCCCGAGCTCGCGGACATGCGGGTCCTGCTCGACCCGCGCGGCGATCTCGACAAGACGACCCCGGCGCGCCGGCCCATCACGTTCGACGATCTGATGACGCACCGCAGCGGGCTGGCGTACGCGTTCTCGGTGGTCGGCCCGTTGAGCCGCGCGTACGCCAGGATGTCGTTCCGCCAGGACCAGGACCGCTGGCTGGCCGAACTGGCGCAGCTTCCGCTGGTGCACCAGCCCGGCGATCGGCTGACCTACAGCCACGCCACCGACGTGCTGGGTATCGCGCTGTCGCGGATCGAGGACAAGCCGCTGGCCGACGTGCTGCGCGAGCGGATCTTCGAGCCGCTGCAGATGCCCGACACCGGGTTCTCTGTCGGTGCGGCCGGCCGTCGCCGTGCCGCGACGATGTACAAGCTCGACCGGGACAACGCGTTGCAGCACGGCGTGATGGGACCGGCGCCGATCACCGACCCGCCGTTCTGCACCGGTGGGGCGGGATTGTGGTCGACGGTGGACGACTACCTGCGGTTCGCGCGAATGTTGTTGGCAGGCGGTGTGGTTGACGGGGTCCGGGTGCTGTCGGAAGAGTCGGTGCGGTTGATGCGCACCGACCGGTTGACCGATGAGCAGAAGCGGCACAACTTCCTCGGCGCGCCGTTCTGGCTCGGCCGCGGCTTCGGGTTGAACCTGTCGGTGGTCACCGACCCGGCGAAGTCGCGCCAGCTGTTCGGCCCGGGCGGGCTGGGCACGTTCAGTTGGCCCGGCGCATACGGCACCTGGTGGCAGGCGGACCCGTCGGCGGAGCTGATCCTGATCTACCTGATCCAGAACCTGCCCGATCTCAACGTCGACGCCGCCGCGATCGCCGGCAACACCTCACTGGTCAAACTGCAAAGCGCACAACCGAAATTCGTGCGCCGGACCTATCAGGCGCTCGACATCTGAGCCAGCGCCTGGCGCGCGTAGGCACGCACGTCCGCGTCGCCGTCGTCGAGCGCGACGCCGAGAGCGTCCCGCGCGGCGGACTCCGAAGCGGCCCAACGGGTCAGGCTCAGCACGGCGGCCTTGCGGACGTCGAGATGCTGATCGGTGAGCGCCTGGGACAGCGTGGGCACCGCGACCGCCGGCGCCGCACCCGCCAGCGCCCGCGCGGCGCCCTCACGTACCTGCCACGCCGGCTCGGTCAGCGCCTTTTGCACACCGGCCACGTCGTCGTCACCGCAGCCGACCGCCGCAAGCGCTGCCAATGCGGCCGCCCGGACCAACGGATCGGGGTCGGTGAGGAGACGCCGGACGGTCTCCGGCCCGGCACCCAGCGTCGCCAGGCCGTTGGCCGCCGCAATGCGCACTTCCCGGTTCTCGTCGCCCGCGGCCGCTGCGACACCGTCTTCGTCGTCGACCGAGACCAGCGCGCGCACCGCCTCGATCCGGACCCGGTGATCGACGTCTCGCACGGTGAGCCGATACGCCGACAAGTCCCCCGCGTGCCGCGCGGCCAGCAGATGGATCGCCACCGAGCGCACCACCGGATCGGGCGAATCGCATTGCACCGCAATGTCTTGCGGATCCGGCAGCACTTCCACCAGTTCGCGCACGCCGTCGGCGGCGACGCGGCGCACCTCGGCGTCGCCGTCTCCGAGGGCGGCGATGAGCGGGCGCTGATAGCCGTCGGGAAGGTGTTCGACGAGTGTGGCGACCGCGGTCCGGCGCACCCCGGCGTCGAAATCGGCGAGGAACTCGGTCAGCTGTTCCACCGACGGCGACTCCAGCGCGAGCACCGCGGCGATGCGCGGCGACGGCGGCTGTACCGTCGCGGGGCGGATGCGGGACGCCGCTTCCGGGGGCCGCCCGGTGGCGACCACCGGCTGCTCGACGCGTGTCACCTCGTCGTGCGACGGCAAGTGATCGAGGTCCGGCACGGCGACGAAATACGGTGCGACAGGCCGCTTCAGGAACTCCATGGTGCCGTCGGCGGCCTTGCGCAGGTTCAGGTGGTAACGCCAGCGGTCGTCGTCACGTTGCGGGATGTCGGCACGGTCGTGGTAGAGGCCCCAGCGCGATTCGGTGCGGGTCAGCGACGAGCGTGCCGCCATCTCGGCGCAGTCGCGGATGAACGAGACCTCGACCGCCCGCATCAGCTCGTGCGGGGTGGTGGCACCCATGTCTCGGATCTCGGTGCGCATCCGCTCGAACGTCTCGACCGCGATCGACAGCTTGGTCGCCGTCTTCGGCGGTGCCACATAGTCGTTGACGAACCGGCGCAGCTTGTATTCGACCTGTGGCTGAGGTGGTCCCTGGGGGTGCCGCAGCGGTCGGTAGACGAGGTCGTGCGCCTCTTGGAGCTGGTCCTGCGGCAGCGCGCCCGGTGCATCGACGTGCCCTACCGTCGAGGCCGCATGCTCGCCGGCGAGGTCGCCGTAGACGAACGCGCCGATCATGTAGTTGTGCGGCACACACGCCAGGTCGCCCGCCGCGTACAGCCCGGGCACCGTGGTGCGGGCGTGTTCGTCGACCCACACTCCGGATGCGGAATGGCCGCTGCACAGCCCGATCTCGGAGATGTGCATCTCGACATCGTGCGTGCGGTAGTCGTGCCCGCGGTTCGCGTGGAAGGTGCCGCGGGTCGGCCGCTCGGTGGTGTGCAGGATGCCTTCGAGCGCGCCGATCGTCTCGTCGGGCAGATGCGACACCTTGAGATAAATGGGCCCGCGCGCCGATTCGATCTCTCGCTTGACCTCGGCCATCATCTGCCCCGACCAGTAGTCGGAGTCGACGAACCGCTCCCCCAGCGCGTTGACCTGATAGCCGCCGAACGGATTGGCCACATACGCGCACGCCGGCCCGTTGTAGTCCTTGATCAACGGGTTCACCTGAAAGCACTCGATCCCGGACAGTTCCGCTCCGGCGTGGTAGGCCATCGAGTAGCCGTCGCCCGCGTTCGTCGGGTTCTCGTAGGTGCCGTACAGGTACCCGGACGCCGGCAGGCCCAGCCGCCCGCATGCGCCCGTCGCGAGGATGACGGCTTTGGCGGCGACCGCGACGAATTCGCCTGTGCGGGAGTTCAACGCCGCGGCGCCGACGGCGCGTCCGGTGTCATCGGTGAGCACCCGCACCGGCATCAGCCGGTTCTCGATGCGGATCTTCTCGCGCATCGAGCGTTGACGCAGCACGCGGTAGAGCGCCTTCTTCACGTCTTTGCCCTCGGGCATCGGCAGCACGTAGGACCCGGAGCGGTGCACCCGGCGCACCGCGTACTCGCCGTGCTCGTCCTTCTCGAACTTGACCCCGTAGCGCTCCAGGCGCTGCACCATCGCGAACCCACGGGTCGCGGTCTGGTAGATGGTGCGCTGGTTGACGATTCCGTCGTTGGCGCGGGTGATCTCGGCAACGTAGTCCTCCGGCGTGGCCTTACCGGGGATCACGGCGTTGTTCACCCCGTCCATCCCCATCGCCAACGCCCCGGAATGCCGAACGTGGGCCTTCTCCAGCAGCAGCACCTGAGCACCGTGTTCGGCCGCGGTCAGCGCCGCCATGGTGCCCGCGGTCCCGCCGCCGATCACCACCACATCGCAGTCGAGTCGGGCGGTCTCGTCGAGATCAGGTATTCGCATCATGAGTGATCAAGGGCCGCAAGGATTTCCGCACGCGCCTGTTGACGTGCGGCGGAGGGGACGCGCGGCTCGGGCACCTCGACAACCGCACGTAGCGGCTGACCGACGCGGCCCAGCACCGCCACCCGGTCACCGAGGAGCAATGCCTCGTCGACGTCGTGGGTGACGAACACGATCGTCGTCGGATGCACCTGCCAGGTCTGGATCAGCAGCCGCTGCATCGCCGCCCGGGTCTGCGCGTCGAGTGCGGCGAACGGCTCGTCCATCATCACCGCCCGCGGCGCGCCGGCCAGCCCGCGCGCCAGTTGCACGCGTTGGCGCATCCCGCCCGACAGGCTCTTGGGCAAGTAGTCGCCGTAACCGGTCAAGCCGACCTCGTCGATCCAGCGCAGCGCGCGTTCCCGCCGGCCGGCCCGCGGCACACCGCGCAGCTGCAGTGCCAGCTCGATGTTGGAACGCACTGTGCGCCAGGGCAACAGCGCGCTGTCCTGAAACACCATGCCGCGATCGCGCGAGGTGGCGGCTACCGGCTCACCGTCGGCGAGCACCCGGCCGGCGTCCGGCGCCAGCAGCCCGGTCAGCGCTCGCAGCACTGTCGACTTGCCGCAGCCCGACGGCCCCGTCAGCACCAGGATCTCGCCGGGGTGCACGTTCAGCGTGAGCCCCGAGACGACCGGCGCGCCGGTGTAGGACAGCCGCACGTCGTCGAGTTCGAGTCGCATCCCCTGCACCGCCACGGGGGCCAGTGCGGTGGTCATCGGGCGTTCTCCTCTCCGCGGGGCAGCCACCGGGTGGCGCGCCGTCCGGTCAGTTCCACTGCGGCGGCGGTCGCGAAGCCCAGGACCCCGATCGTGATGATGCCGACGAACACGTCGGGATAGTTGAGCACCGTGTACGCCTGCCAGGTGCGGTATCCCACACCGAGGCGACCCGAGATCATCTCCGCGGAGATCACGCAGATCCACGCCACCCCCATGCCGACCGAAAGACCGCCGAAGAGCCCGGGCAGGATGCCGGGCAGCACCACCCGGCGCAGCACGTCCCACCGGCTGCCGCCCAGTGTGCGCACCGAGTCCTCCCAGATCGTCGGCAGTGCGCGCACCGCGTGGCGGGTGCTCACCATGATCGGGAAGTAGGCGGCCAGAAACGTGATGAACACGATCCCCGCCTCGTCGGTGGGGAACAACAGGATCGCGACGGGCACCATCGCGATCGCCGGGATCGGCCGCGCGAGCTCGGTCAGCGGGCCGAACGCGTCCGCGAACGCCGCCGACCGCCCGAGCATGATGCCGGTCACCACGCCGACGATCGCCGCCAACCCGAACCCCGTCAGGATGCGGATCAGCGACTGCCCCAGATCCAGCCAGTACTCCGGCGTGCCGAGCCGATTACCCAGCGCCGCTGCGACTTCGGTCACCGTCGGCAGCGTGTCGAAGCGCAACCAGAACCGCACGTCGTTGGCCGTCAGCACCTGCCACAGCGCGACTGCGGCGAGCACCGAGGCCGACCGCACGAGCCTGCGCCGCCACAGCGCCGCTTGCGGACGGCGGGCGGGTGCGGCCTCGACATGCACCGGCCACTTCACGGCTTCGGCGACGGTCGTCATGCCGCACCTGCCAACGCCTGCTCGTAGTCGACCGCGGTGCTACCCGGGTGGGCTGCGATGAACCGTTGGGCACCAGCGGGTGTCGCGAACGGCAGGTAGCTCTGGCCGTCTTTCACCCAGATCGCCTTGTCGGCGAACCAGCGGGTGCCGAACTCGGTGTCGGGCACGTACGCGGCGCGGACTTTGGCGCCCCGCGCGGTGGCCTCTCGCACCGCCTTGAGCAGGCAGTCGGGAGTGGCTGCCGGCTGGGTCGCTTCGCCGCCGTCGAGCCACAGTTCGCCGGCTTTCGCTTGATCGCCGGCAGGCACGTTGCACACCGGGTCCGTGCCCTGCACGAGCGACGGGTTGGCCGTCACCGCGAGTGCATGGTCGTAGTCGAGGCCGTGCTCTGCGAAGGCCGCGCGCAGCGGGGCGTCCTGTACGAAGCCGGCGACGTCCAGGTCGGCGAAGTTGTCGATCGACTTCAGGTACGGCACATCGCCTTTCAACGCCTCGATCAGCGACGGCTTCAGCGTGGTGTCGAACGATGTGCCGCCGGGACCGTTGTAGAGGTAGACCACTTCCTGCGGCAGACCGCTTCCCTCGGCGACGATGCGCGCTGATTCCAGCGGTTTGTCGTTGAGGAAGTCGGTGGCGTCCAACTGTGCCTGCAGGAACGCGTCGAGCACCTCGGGATGTTCGGCCGCATACGCCCGTCGTACCACCACCCCGTGCAGCGTCGGATAGTTGCCCTCGGCGCCGTCGTAGAGCAGTCTGGCCTTGTCCTGGAAGACCAGCAGGCCCGGCCACGCCACGAACTGCGACAGCCCTTGCACCTGACCGGATTCCAGGGCCGATGCGCCGATCTGCGGCTGCTGGTTGAGGACTTCGACGCCGCTCCTCGGGTCGATCCCCGCGTTCGACAGCGCGCGCACCAGAGTGCCGTGCCCTGCCGACCCGACACTGGCGGACACCTTCTGCCCCTTAAGGTCGGTGAGTGTCTGCGCCGGTGAGTTCGGCGTCACCACAACCATGTTCAACGCGCCCCTGGGGTGGTAGCCGGTGACCGAGACGATCTCGGTGCGGGCTCGCTCGTTGGCTTGCGTCTTGGATCCGTTGATCAACATCGGGTAGTCGCCCATTGATCCGATGTCGATCTTCTCGGCGACCATCTGTGCGGTGATGGGCGCGCCGGTGTCGTAGTCCTGCCACGTCACCTCGTACCGGGTGCCGGTTCTGCCGGTGATGTCGGCGAGCCGCCGCTCCAGGAAGCCCTTGGCGCGCAGCAGCGTTCCCGCGGTGACGGTGTTGATGGTCTTGGACTGGTAGCCGACGACGACGTCGACCACGTCACCGGACGGCTTCGATGCCGAGTCGAGCGAGCAGCCGGCGGCCACGACGGACAGCGCGACGGCCAGCGCGCCCAGCCGGTTCAGCGGTCTGGTCATGATGGGGTCCCTATCGGATCAGATACGGCATGTTGACGGTGACGGCGCCGGTGGGACAGCGCGCCGCGCAGGGACCGCAGTACCAACACTCGTCGACGTGCATGAACGCCTTGCCGTTCTCGGGGTTGATCGCCAGTGAGTCCAGCGGGCAGACGTCGACGCACAGCGTGCAGCCCTCGATGCACAGCGACTCGTCGATCGTCACCGGCACATCGGCACGTTGGTTGACCAGTGTCACTGGACGCTCCTCATCAGGTTGCCGCGCAGCGTGATTCGGTCGCCGCGCATGCGGATGTATTCGAGGTCGACGGGTGTCCCGTCGTCGAGGGTGGTGAGGCGCTCCAACATCAGCAGCGCGGCCCCGGCCGGCACCTGCAACGTGGCTGCGGAATGGGCGTCGGCGGCGACGGCTTCCACCGCTAGTGCGGCGCTGCCCAGCCGTTGACCGCTGACCTTCTCGATCAGGGCGAACACGTCGTTGGTCTCCAACGAGTGCTGCAGCACCCCGGTCGCGATGTCCGGCACCAGATAAGTCAGGTCGAGGGAGAGCGGAAGTTCGCCGAGATAGCGCAACCGCTCCACGAAAACGACCTGCGCGCCCGGGTCCAGGCGCAGCTTGCGGGCCACCGCCGGCGGAGCGGCGAGGTGTTGTACCGCCCTGACCTCATTGCGGACCTCGCCGTACTCCCGAAACGTCTCCTTGAGCCCGACCAGTGCGTCCAGCCCGTGGTCGTACTTGCGCACCGCGACGTGCGTGCCCACCTTGGGTCCGCGGTCGATCAAACCCTCGTTCTTGAGGACCGCGAGCGCTTCGCGAACGGTGTTGCGCGACACGAAGAACTCGGCCGCCAACTCCTGTTCTCCGGGTAGACCGCCGTCGAACCCGCCGGCATGGATCTGGTGGCGCAGCACATCGGCGACCTGGCGCGCGCGATCGGCGCGTGGCCTGCGCAGAGGCGTCGGCTCGGGCTGCGACATGCGGCTACGGTAAGGGCGCTGCGGCCGCGGCACGCTGGTGCGCGGCACCGGCCTGCGGGCAGTGCCGGTGATTGCGCCGCCCCGCGCAGTGGCTCACCAGGGGAAAGGGCGCACCCGAGGGGCATTGCGCCACTTGGCTACCGGCCGCGGATTAACAATCGCGGTGAACTAAAGGAATCGAGTGTCGGCTAGCCCGCGCTCGCGTCGCCGCTGCCGCGCACCGCCTGCGCGGCGGCCCGGATCTGCGGCGTCACGAGCATCACCTGGCCCAGCACGCCGTTCACGAAACCCGGTGAGTCATCGGTCGACAACTGCTTGGCCAGCTCGACTGCCTCATCGACCGCCACCGGCTCGGGCACGTCGTCGGCGTGCAACAGCTCCCACACCGCCACTCGCAGAATCGCACGGTCGACGGCCGGCAACCGCTCCAGTGTCCAACCCTGCAGGTGCGCGGCGATCAGATCGTCGATGTGTGCGGAGTGTTCCGTCACCCCGCGCGCGACGGTCACGGTGTACGGGTTGAGCGGCGAGACATCTGACTCCTTGTGGGCCAACGCGTTTCGTGTGTCGGCGACCTCGGCTGAGGTCAGTCCGCGGGCCTCGGCTTCGAACAGCAGATCGACGGCGCGCTTGCGGGCCGCATGCCTGCCCCGATCGCCTTTGCGGTCAGGCATTCACCCGGCCCAGATAGCTGCCGTCGCGCGAGTCGATCTTGAGCTTGTCGCCGGTGTTGATGAACAGCGGCACCTGGATCTCGGCGCCGGTCTCCACCGTCGCCGGCTTGGTGCCCGCGCTGGACCGGTCGCCCTGCAGGCCCGGCTCGGTGTGGGTGACCTCGAGCTCCACGGTGACCGGCAGCTCGAGATAGAGCGGGTTGCCGTTGTGGAAGGCGATCTGCACGGGCATGCTCTCGAGCAGGAAGCCGGCGGCGCGCCCGACCAGCGACTCGGGCAGCGGGTGCTGCTCGTAGTCCTGCGAATCCATGAACACGAAGTCCGAGCCGTCCCGGTAGAGGTAGGTCGCGTCACGCCGGTCGACGGTCGCGGTCTCGACCTTCACCCCGGCGTTGTAGGTCTTGTCGACGGTCTTGCCGGAGACGACATTCTTGAGCTTGGTGCGCACGAAGGCGGGGCCCTTGCCGGGCTTGACGTGCTGGAATTCGATGATCTGCCAGAGCTGGCCGTCGATCACCAGGACGAGTCCGTTCTTGAAGTCGGCGGTCGTTGCCACGTGGGTAGTACTCCTGTCAGAGGATGGCCAATTCCTTGGGGAACCGGGTGAGCAAGTCTGGGGCGTCGTTTCCGACGACGAGCGTGTCCTCGATGCGGACGCCGCCGCGGTCGGGCAGGTAGACACCGGGCTCCACGGTCACCGCGGAGCCAGCAAGCAGTGTACCGGCGGACGCCGCGCTGATTCCCGGCGCTTCGTGGATCTGCAGACCGACGCCGTGCCCCAACCCGTGGCCGAAGTTCTCGCCATAACCCGCATCGGCGATGACGCCACGCGACGCCGCGTCGACCTCCTTGAGCGACGCACCCGGTGCGAGCGCCTCCCGGCCCGCCCGTTGCGCGGTCGCGACAAGCTCGTAGAGGTCGCTCTGCCACTGCGCCACCGGCGCGAGCACGAACGTCCGGGTCATGTCGGAGTGGTAGCCGCTCACCAGTGCGCCGAAGTCGATCTTGACGAAGTCGCCTGCGGCCAGCACCGCATCGGTGGGTCGGTGGTGCGGGATCGCCGAGTTCGGGCCGGCCGCGACGATCGTCTCGAACGACGGCCCGTCGGCGCCGCGCTCGAGCATGAGCGCCTCGAGTTCACGGCCGACTTCCTTCTCCGTGCGGCCCGCGCGCAGCCCACCGCGGTCGACGAGGTCACGCAGTGCCGCGTCGGCGGCCTCACATGCCAGCCGTAGCAGCGCCACCTCGCCGGCGTCCTTGACCTCCCGCAGCGCCTCGACGGTTCCGCCGGCACGCACCAGCTCCGTCTGTTCGCCGGCGGCAGCCGTCAGCGCGGCGAACGCGTCGACCGTCACCACGTGGCTCTCGAAGCCGAGCCGGCGCACCCCGGCTGCCGCGGCGCGCCGGACCAGATGCGGCCCGCAGGCCCGCTCGATGACGATCTCCACGTCGGGCGCCTGCTGCGCGGCCTGGGTGCGGTAGCGCCCGTCGGTGGCCAGCACCGGATCTTTGCCGTCGGCCAGGATCAGCAGCGCGGCGTTGGAACCGGTGAACCCGCTCAGATAGCGCACGTTCACCAGGTCCGACACCAGCATCGCGTCGACGCCGGATTCGGCGAGGCGCTCGCGCAACCGGTCCCGGCGCTGTGAAATAGTCACGGTCGATGACGCTACTCGCTAAGGTGAGGCCCCATGAGTAAGTGGTTGCTGCGCGGACTGGTGTTCGCGGCCCTGATGGTGATCGTGCGATTGCTGCAGGGGGCGCTGATCAACACGTGGGAAACCAAGGCGGGTTTGATCAGCATCGTCCTGGTGGTGTTGTTCGCGATCGCGGCGTTCATCTGGGGCTTCGTCGACGGCCGGGCGGACGCGCGCGCCAACCCCGACCCGGACCGCCGCGGCGACCTGGCGATGACCTGGCTGCTGGCCGGCCTGGTGGCCGGGATCCTCAGCGGCGCGGTGGCCTGGTTCATCTCGCTGTTCTACAAGAGCCTCTATGTCGAGGGCCTGCTCAACGAGGTCACCACGTTCGCGGCGTTCACCGCGCTCGTCGTGTTCCTGTTGGCCATCGCGGGCGTGGCGATCGGTCGCTGGCTCGTCGACCGCAAGGCCGACCAGACGCCGCACCTGCACCACGCGAACGACGACGACCGTGCCGACACCGACGTGTTCGCCGCGGTCGGCCGCGGGGACGCGGACGACGAAGAAACCCAACGGCGACGCGACGAGCGGGCGTAGCCGTCGGCTGACGGGCTCCCGTGAACCCGGACGAGTTCTGCACGTCCGACCAGTGGAGCGTGCTCTCGTCGGCCTCGTCGAACTCGCAACTGGCAGGTGTTCTCGGCGGTTTCCTGATCACGGCGATCGCTCTGCTGTTCGACAAGAACAGTCGGGAAGGCGTGCACACGCTCGCGTTGTTCTCCTCGGCCGTGCTCGTCCTGATGCTCGACAGTTTTCTGTTCAGCTTGATCACCGGCACGCAGGTTCCGGACGGCGACCGACGCGTCACGTGTGCGATCGCCTGGACCCAGGGCGCGGTGTCAACCGGGATGCTCGCCGCGGGTGCGACGGCGTTGTTCGGCGGACTGGGTTGGATGCTGGCCAGCCACGCTGTCAACAAGGTGACCGACCAGAGTCCTGACGATGTCCGCGCTTACTGCTTTCTCGCCGAACTGGGCGGGTGGCTGACGTTCGCGGCTGCGATGACCACGACGTTGATCGTGTCCGAAACGTCGATCGATTATCTGCGTTTCATGTTGGGCCACCGGCCCGCACCGTGGATCGAAGGCGGCATCATCGCCGGGTGTGCCGTCTTCGTTGTCGTCGACTTCGCGCTCGTGTT
The DNA here is from genome assembly GCF_001672895.1 of Mycobacterium sp. E740. Taxonomy (GTDB): domain Bacteria; phylum Actinomycetota; class Actinomycetes; order Mycobacteriales; family Mycobacteriaceae; genus Mycobacterium. The sequence continues at coordinate 10,506 of NZ_LZKP01000078.1, read as the reverse complement.
CGTACGCACCCGGGCACTGCGAAAGTCGCTGTCCGACACCGCCGCACCGACGGTCCTCGAACTCCGTTCGATCAAAGTCGCGACGGTGGGAACCGTGTTGCTCGGAATCGTCGGATCCTGGCTCGCCGTCAGCCTGGCGCGCGTCCCCGAGGGGTGGCTCACCGCGCCGGACACCGGAATCGTCGTCGGCGTGCTGATACTGACCCTGGTGCTGCCGACGGTCATCTCGACCGCGATCTGTTACTCGGTGGCCAGCACGGACGACCAGGGCCCTCAGCCGAGGCTGGCGAGGTACCGCAGGGCCAGCGCGTAGCCCTGCACGCCGAGGCCGACGATCACGCCGGTGGCCACCGCACTCAGATACGAATGGTGCCGGAACTCCTCCCGGGCATGCACGTTCGAGATGTGCACCTCGATCAGCGGCGCACGCAGTTCGCTGCACGCGTCGCGCAGCGCGACCGACGTGTGGGTGAGCGCGCCGGCGTTGAGGATCACCGGATCGCCCGCGTCGGCTGCGGCGTGAATCCAGCCGAGCAGATCGGCCTCGCTGTCACTCTGGCGCACAACGGCTCTCAATCCGAGCGCGTTGGCCTCGCGCTCGATGAGCGCGACCAGTTCTTCGTGCGTGGTGCTGCCGTACACGTCGGGTTCGCGCCGGCCCAGCCGGCCGAGGTTGGGGCCGTTGAGCACCAGCACCGTCTGGGTCATGATGCCACCGCTCCTATTTCCGCGTAGGCCGCCGCCAGAAGTGACGGGTCGGGTCCTTCCAGCCGTCCCGGCTTGCCGAGGCCGTCGAGGACGACGAACCGCAGCACGCCCGCGCGGGTCTTCTTGTCACCGGCCATGTTCTCCAGCAGCTGCGGGAACGCGTCGGCGTCATAGCTGACCGGCAGCCCCAGCGAGGTGAGCACGCGGCGGTGCCGATCCGCGGTCTGGTCATCGAGGCGGCCCGCGAGACGGCCCAGTTCGGCAGCGAACACCAGCCCCACCGAAACCGCCGCACCGTGCCGCCACTGGTAGCGCTCGCGGCGCTCGATCGCGTGGCCGAGGGTGTGGCCGTAGTTGAGGATCTCGCGCAGTTGCGATTCCTTCTCGTCGGCGGCGACCACCTCGGCTTTGACGGCGATCGCCCGCTCGATCAGTTCGGGCAGCACGGGTCCCGTCGGGTCCAGTGCCGCCTCTGGGTCGGCCTCGATCAGGTCCAGGATGACCGGATCGGCGATGAAACCGGCCTTGACGATCTCGGCCATGCCCGCGACGAGTTCGTTGCGCGGCAGCGTCTCGAGCGTGGCGAGGTCGACGAGCACGGCGGCCGGCTGGTGGAACGCGCCGACCAGGTTCTTGCCCGCGTCGGTGTTGATACCGGTCTTCCCGCCGACGGCGGCGTCGACCATCGCCAGCAGCGTGGTCGGCACATGCACAATGTCGATTCCGCGCAGCCACGTCGCGGCGGCGAACCCGGCGACGTCGGTGGCCGCCCCCCCGCCGAGGCTGACGATCGCGTCCCGGCGTCCGACGCCGATGCGTCCCAGCACTTCCCAGATGAACCCGACCACCGGCAGGTCCTTGCCCTTCTCGGCGTCGGGAATCTCGATGCGGTGCGTGTCGATGCCGTTGTCCGCGAGAGCTTTCCGGATGACCTCGGCGGTCTCCGCGAGGACGGGCTGGTGCAGGATCGCCACCTTGTGCCTGCCGTCGAGGACGCGCTGCAGCTCGCCGAGCAGCCCGGTGCCGATGATGACGGGGTACGGCGGATCGACGCGGACGTCGATGGTCACTGGCTCAGTCACGGTTGGCCTTCATGTTTTGGGCGGCGACCACCGCCGGGGACGGAGGCGCCTCGGTGCTGGGCTCGGCGGTGAGCGCCGACGGGCCGCGGCGGCAGGGCGAGCGACGCTTGCGCCGCTGCGGGTGCGGAGCGTCGGGGTTCTCCAAGCGGGTGACGATGTAGCGCACAACCGCGCCGGGATTGCGCCGGTTCGTGTTCACCCGCAGCGTCGCGACCTTGCGGTACAGCGGAACACGTTGCGCCATCAGCGTTTTGAACTTCTCGCCGCGGTCACCGCCCTCCAGTAGCGGACGCACGGTGCTGCCGCCGGTTCGGCGCACCCCCTCTGCGGCGCTGATCTCCAGGTAGACGACGGTGTGGCCGGCCAGCGCCTCGCGGACACCGGCCGTGGTGATCGCGCCGCCGCCCAGCGACAGCACGCCGTCATGGGTCTGCAGCGCCGAGCGGATGACCTCTTCCTCGATGCGCCGGAACTCCTGCTCGCCGTCGGTGGCGAAGATGTCGGCGATGGTGCGGCCCGTCGTCTCCTCGATGGCCGCGTCGGTGTCCAGCAGCGTGAGGCCGAGCGCCTTGGCCAACCGCCGCCCGATCGTCGACTTGCCCGACCCGGGCAATCCGACCAGTACCGCGTGCGGCGCCATCAGCCCGATGCCTGAGCCGGCTGCGCCGAGGGCTCACGCGTGCGCACCGAGCGCAGGTAGTTGTCGATGTTGGCGCGCGTCTCGGCCAGCGAGTCGCCGCCGAACTTCTGTAGCGCGGCGCGCGCGAGCACCAGCGCCACCATGGTCTCGACGACCACCCCGGCCGCCGGCACCGCGCAGACGTCGGAGCGCTGGTGGATCGCGACGGCCTCGTCACCGGTCGCCATGTCGACGGTGGCCAGCGCGCGCGGCACGGTCGAGATCGGCTTCATCGCCGCGCGCACCCGCAGCGGCTGGCCGTTGGTCATCCCGCCTTCCAGGCCGCCGGCCCGGTTCGTGGAGCGCAGCACGCCGTCGGGGCCCGGATACATCTCGTCGTGGGCGACGCTGCCCCGTCGGCGCGCGGTCTGGAAGCCGTCGCCGATCTCGACACCCTTTATCGCCTGGATGCCCATCACCGCGGCGGCGAGCTGGCTGTCGAGCCGGTTGTCGCCACTGGTGAAGGAGCCCAGCCCGACCGGAAGGTTGTCGGCGACGACCTCGACGACGCCGCCGAGGGTGTCACCGTCCCTCTTGGCGGCCTCGATCTCGTCGATCATCGACTTCTCGGCGCCTCTGCCGTAGGCACGCACGGGGCTGGCGTCGATCGCGGCCAGGTCGGCGGCCTGCGGCGGCGGGCCGTCGTACGGGGTGGACGCGCCGATCGAGATGACGTGCGAGATCACCTCGACGCCGAGCGCCTCGCGGAGGAACGCCCGGGCGACGGTGCCGGCGGCGACGCGAGCGGCGGTCTCGCGCGCGCTGGCGCGCTCGAGCACCGGACGGGCGTCGTCGAAGCCGTACTTGAGCATGCCCGCGTAGTCGGCGTGCCCGGGCCGGGGCCGGGTCAGCGGCGCGTTTCGGGCTGACTCTTCCAGCTCGGCGGCGTCGACAGGGTCGGGCGCCATCACCGTTTCCCATTTCGGCCACTCGGTGTTGCCGATCTCGATCGCGATCGGCCCGCCGAGCGTGACCCCGTGCCGGACGCCGGCCAGCATCGTCACCTGGTCCTGCTCGAACTTCATCCGGGCGCCGCGGCCGTACCCGAGACGACGACGGGCCAGTTGTCCCGCGATCTCGTCGGAGGTGACGTGCACGCCCGCGACCATGCCTTCGACCACGGCCACCAGGGCGCGGCCGTGAGATTCACCAGCAGTGGTCCATCGCAACACGCGTCCCATCTTCCCACGTCGGGCCTCCGGCCCCGAATCAGCCGATCACCAGGGGTTTCTACGCCACCGCGAGCGCGACGGCGGCCGCCACGGTCAGGCACATCGAGGCACCGTGCGGGACAGTCGCTTCCGTACGACGAATCGCAGCGAGAAGCGCCCAGCACGCCGTTATCAGCGGCGCTCCCAACGCTGCCAGCGTCCATATGTCGACACCGAACGCGCCTGTCAAGGCGCCGACACCAACCGACAGCTTGACGTCGCCGGCACCCATCGCCGCCGGCGCAAGCAGATGCACCAACAGGTAGACGGCGAAGAGCACGACCGCGCCGGCCACCGCCGTAAGGCCGCGCCCGGCCGCCACGGCGACGATCAGAATCACCAGCGCGCCCGGCATGGTCAGCCAGTTCGGCAACCGACGTTCCCTGAGATCGAAGACGCTCAACGCCACCAACCACGCCAGCACAGCAACACCCGCGACCCCCATCAATGGAGGCTAACGCCGGATCAGACCCTCCCCGGGCGCCAGTCAGCGCACGTCGAGAGCTGCCGCCATCGCTTCGCGCGGCGCTGGGCGGCCGGTGAACTGCTCGACCTGGGCGAAAGCCTGGTGCAGCAGCATCTGCAGGCCACTGATCACCCGCCCGCCCCGGTCCAGCACAGCCGCCGCCACGGCCGTCGGCCACGGATCGTAGATCGCGTCGAGCAGCAGCGGGATCGGGGCGAACGCGGCCGCATAACGCGCGGCGGCCTCGGCGGGAATGGTGTTGACCATCAGGTCCGCGTCGGCGACGAGCCCGCTGAGATCAGGGCCGTCGACGTCACACCATTGACCGTCGGCGCCCAGCCGGATGGCGAGATCGACCAACGGCGCCGCCTTGTCGGGATTCCTGGCCGCCACGGTGATGCGCTGCACCCCGAGTTCGGCCAACCCGACCACCGCTGCCGGCGCCGTGCCTCCCGAGCCGACGACGATGCCGTGCGTGGCCGCCACGTCGCCCAGCGCTCCCGTCACACCGTCGATATCGGTGTTGTCGGCGCGCCAGCCGGACTCCGATCGGACCAACGTGTTCGCAGAACCGACCAACTCCGCGCGGGTGGTGCGCTCGTCGGCGACCGCCAGCGCCGCGAACTTCCCCGGCTTGGTCACCGATACGCCGACCCACTCCGGACCGAAACCCGCCACCACCGAAGGCAATTGCTCAGCCGTGCACTCGATGCGCTCATACGTCCAGTCGGCAAGGCCGAGCGCGCGGTAGGCCGCCAGATGCAACTGCGGAGAGCGCGAATGAGAGATCGGCGAACCCAGCACCGCCGCTCGACGCCCGGCATTCATCGCGCCGAATCGAGAACGCCGTTGCGCTGTGCCAGTTCGATGTTCGCGAGGTGCTGCTGATAGTCCCGGGTGAACAGGGTCGTGCCATGCATGTCGATCGTCACGAAATAGAGCCAGTCCCCCGGCGCCGGCTTCTCGGCAGCGGCCAGCGCGGGTTGACTCGGAGAGCAGATCGGCGTGGCCGGCAACCCCGGCCGGATGTAGGTGTTCCACGGATTATGCTGCGCGCGGTCGGCGTCGGTGGTGGCCACCTCGATGCGGTCCAGCGGGTAGTTCACCGTGGAGTCGAATTCGAGCGTGCGGTTCTCGGCCAGTCTGTTGTAGATGACGCGCGCCACCTTGGCGAAGTCCTGCGGGGTGGACTCGCGCTGCACCAGCGAGCCGACCGTCAGGATCTGGTACGGCGACATCTTCATGGCCGCGGCTGTGTCGAGCAGTCCGCCGTTGGCGTATTGCGTTGCGCTGGCGGAGATCAGCGTCGAAAGGATCTGCTGGGGCTGGGCGGACGGGTCGATGTTCCACGTGCCCGCGGCGATCAGTCCTTCGAGGCGACGGAAGTCGTCGCCCATCGCGGTGACGGGTCCTGTCGCCCACTCCGGCACGCCGAGCGCCGCCGGCGTGCCGGTGGCGGCGACGTCCTTAAGGGCATCCACCGGCACGCAGCGTCGATCGCCGTCGAGATCGACACACGTCGCGCGCGAGATCAGGCTGAGGATGCCGTCGGTGACGGCGTTGGTCTTCACGTCGCGGACGTCGTCGAGTTGGCGCCCCTCGGGGATGGTGAGTTTGCCCACCCGGCTCTGCGGATCAGCCAGCCGCGCAACGGCATTGGCAGCCGGGATCTCGGTGCGCATCTTGTAGAAGCCGGGCTGGATCGCAGAGATCGCGTCGTTGCCCTCGGCTGCGTTGACGAACGCACCCGCAGTCGCGACGATGTGGCGCTCCTGCAGTGTCTTGCCGATCGCGGTCGTCGAGTCGCCGTCGTGCACCTGGATGACGACGTCGGCGACGCCGTCGCCGGTGAAATCGCCGCCGCCGAAGAACGAGTGCCACAGTTTCGACCCGACGAAGACCACGCCGACGACGACCACGATCAGCAGACCGACCGCCAGACCGCTGGCCAGTCGGCGCCTGCGCCGGTTGCGGGCCTGCCGCATCCGCTGCGCGCGGGTCATCCGACGCCGCGGCGGGCCGACCGCAACCGGTTCGGCGCGCTCACGGCTCCAATGGTTCGTCATCACCGACCTCTCCATGCGCGGCCACGTGCTCGTCCACTCCTTGCGTGCGCGACGCCGCACGGCGCTGATCCAACCAGTTCTGCAGAATGCCCACCGCCGCCACTTGGTCGATGACCCGGCGCTGACCCTTGGCGCGGACGCCGGCATCCCGCAGCGAGCGCTGCGCCACCACGGTAGTGAGTCGTTCGTCGGCGAGTCGAACCGGCGTCGGTGCGATTCGTTCGGCCAGCGCGTCAGCCAGCGCGACGGCGTCTTCGGCTGATGACCCGGAACGGTCGGCGAGCGTGCGGGGCAACCCCACGACGACCTCCACGGCGGCGAGGTCCTCGACCAACCCGGTGAGCCGCCGGATGTGGCGGTTCGTGCGGTCCCGGCGGACCGTCTCGACCGGCGTGGCCAGGATGCCGTCCGGGTCGCTGGCGGCGACGCCGATGCGCACGCTGCCGACGTCGATGCCGACCCGTCGTCCCCGTCCCGGGTCCGGCGGGTTCAACGACCCGCCCGGCCGGTCCGGCAGACGGTCGCCTGATGCTCTTCGCGCAAGCGGCTCTCCGCCGGACTGGGTGGGGTTCACGCGGCTAGCTCCGGTCGATCTCTGCGCGCAGCGCGGCCAACGCCGCGTCGATTCCCGCCGCCCCCCTGCCGGATCCCTGCGCCAGGTCGGCTTTGCCGCCGCCGCGGCCGTTGACCGCTGCCCCGACTTGCTTGACCAGATCGTCGGCCCGCAGTCCGAGGTCTTGCGCGGCCGGATTGACCGCCACCACGAACGGGACGGTGTCGTTCTCGCCCTCGGCGATCAAGGCGACGACGGCGGGGTCGCCGCCGAGCTTGCCGCGAATGTCTCCGACCAGGGTGCGCAGATCACCGGCCGACATCCCACCGGCCATCCGCTGCGCCACCAGACGGACCTTACCGACAAGCTCGGCGCCCGCGGCCGCATTTGCTGCGGAGGCGCGCGCGTTCGCCAGACGCAACCGGTCGAGCTCCTTCTCAGCCGCCCGCAGCCGCTCGACCAGATTCGCCACCCGGCCGGGCACCTCCTCTGACGGCACCTTCAGCGACGAGGCCAACCCGGCCATCAACGCCCGTTCCTTCGCGAGGTGACGGAACGAGTCCAGCCCGACGTAGGCCTCGACGCGACGCACACCGGAGCCGACCGACGATTCGCCGAGAATCGTGACGGGGCCGATCTGCGCGGAATTGTGGACGTGGGTGCCGCCGCACAGCTCCAGCGAGAACGGACCGCCGATTTCGACCACTCGGACCTGGTCGGGATACTGCTCGCCGAACAGTGCCATCGCGCCCATCGACTTGGCTCGCTCGAGTTCGGTGGTGAAGGTGTGCACCTCGTAGTCGGCTTCGACCGCTTCGTTGGTCACTTCTTCGATCTGTGTGCGTTGTTCCTCGGAGAGCGGGCCCTGCCAGTTGAAGTCGAACCGCAGATATCCGGGCCGGTTCAGGGAGCCCGCCTGAACGGCGTTCGGCCCGAGGACTTGTCGCAGCGCGGCGTGCACCATATGGGTTCCGGAATGGCCCTGCGTCGCGCCGTGACGCCAGCGCGGATCCACCGCGGCGACCACCGTGTCGCCCTCGACGAATTCACCGGACTCGACGTTGACCCGGTGCGCCCACAGAGTTTTCGCGATCTTCTGCACATCGGTCACGGCCGCCTTGGCCGCGGTGGAAGCTCCTGATCCGCTGATCGTGCCCTCGTCGGCGATCTGACCGCCGGACTCGGCGTAGAACGGGGTGCGATCGAGAATCAACTCGACGCGGTCCGGCTGCGGGCCGCTGCCGTGAGAGACGACGGGCACCCGCTGACCGTCGACGAAGATGCCGAGAATCCTTGCCTCGGAGGACAATTCGTCGAAGCCGGTGAACTCGGTCGGGCCGGCGTCGACCAGGTCGCGGTACGCCGACAGATCCGAGTGTGCCTGCTTGCGCGCGGCGGCGTCGGCCTTGGCACGCTGGCGCTGTTCGGCCATCAGGCCGCGGAAGCCTTCCTCGTCGACGGACAGGCCGTGCTCGGCCGCCATCTCCAACGTCAGTTCGATCGGGAAGCCGTAGGTGTCGTGCAGGGTGAAGGCATCGGTGCCGGACAGCACTGCGGCGCCCTTGGCTTTCGTCGCGCTCGCCGCCTCGTCGAACAGTCGCGAACCCGCGGCCAGCGTGCGGTTGAACGCGGTTTCCTCGGCCACGGCGATGCGCTGGATGCGGTCGAAGTCGGCGACGAGTTCGGGGTAGGACGGGCCCATCGCGTCGCGCACCGTGCTCATCAGATCAGCCATGACCGGATCTTCGACGCCCAGCAGTTTCGCCGCGCGGATGATTCGGCGCAGCAGGCGCCGCAGCACGTAGCCGCGGCCCTCGTTGCCGGGGCTGACACCGTCGCCGATGATGATCGCCGCCGTACGACTGTGGTCGGCGATGATTCGGTAGCGGACGTCGTCGGTGTGGTTGCCCTGCCCGTACCCGCGCGGCGCCCGTGCGGCCATCAGGTCGATGACGGGACGCACCAGGTCGGTCTCGTAGACGTTGTCCACGCCCTGCAGCAGGCAGGCCACCCGCTCGATGCCCATGCCCGTGTCGATGTTCTTGCGCGGAAGCGGGCCGAGGATCTCGAAGTCCTCCTTCGAGGTGCCCTCGCCGCGCTCGTTCTGCATGAAGACGAGGTTCCAGATCTCTATGTAGCGGTCCTCGTTGGCGACGGGGCCGCCTTCGGCGCCGTACTCCGGCCCGCGGTCGTAGTAGATCTCCGACGAGGGCCCGCACGGCCCGGGGATGCCCATCGACCAGTAGTTGTCGGCCATGCCACGGCGCTGAATGCGCTCCGGCGGCAGACCGGCCACCTCCTGCCAGTAGGCCACCGCTTCGTCGTCATCGAGATAGACCGTCGCCCACAGCCGGTCGGGGTCCAGCCCGTAGCCGCCCTGCTCGACCGGGTTGGTCAGCAATGTCCAGGCGAACTCGATGGCGCCCTTCTTGAAGTAGTCGCCGAAGGAGAAGTTGCCGGCCATCTGGAAGAAGGTGTTGTGCCGGGTGGTGATGCCGACCTCGTCGATATCGGGTGTGCGGATGCACTTCTGGACGCTGGTCGCCCGGTTCCACGGCGGCGCCTGCTGGCCGAGGAAGTAGGGCACGAACTGCACCATGCCGGCGTTGACGAAAAGCAGATTCGGGTCGTCGAGGATCACCGAGGCGCTCGGCACCTCGGTGTGGCCCGCCTTCACGAAGTGATCGAGGAAGCGCTTCCTGATCTCGTGTGTCTGCACGTCTGATACATCCTTGAAGTTCTGCTGTAGCTGCGACTATTCGACCGCACCACAGTACCGGTCGGCCGTTGTCACGCCGAAAGGTCAACGAACGGGCGGCGCGGCCGGTGCCCCGTCAGCCGGCGATGAAGCTGAGGCGCACCTTGCGTTGCGGGTTGTCCCGGTTGAGGTCGACGAACACGACGCTCTGCCACGTGCCGAGCAGCGGTTGACCGTCCTGCACGGGCAGGGTGATCGACGGCGACACCAGCGCCGGGAGCACATGGTCGGCGCCGTGGCCGGGTGAGCCGTGTGAGTGGCGGTAGCGGTCGTCGCGCGGGAGCAGCCGTTCCAGCGTGTCGACGAGGTCGTCGTCGGATCCCGCACCCGTCTCGATGATCGCCACACCGGCGGTCGCATGCGGCACGAACACGTTGCACAGTCCGTCGCCACGCGAGGCGCAGAACTTTCGCACCTCGTTCGTCAGGTCGATGGTTCGGCGTTGGCCGGTGTCGATGTCGAGCACGTCGGAGTCCACGCTTCGAGCGTACGAGGCGCGCGCATTTCGTTTATTGACGTCGGTGTCGGGGTACCTCCTTGGCACCCGAAACCTGGAGGAGATCATGACCATCACCGGCGTCATCACCGCAATTCTCATCGGCGCAGTAGTCGGCGTGCTCGCCCGGCTGATCCTGCCCGGCAGGCAGCCCATCGGCATCCTGGTGACGATCCTCGTCGGCATCGTGTCGGCGTTCATCGGCACGTGGCTGGCCCACGCGCTCGGCCTGCCCACCGCCACAAAGGGAGTCGATTGGATCGAGCTTCTCGTCCAGGTCGTCGTCGCCGTCGTCGGCGTGGCCCTGGTCTCCGCGCTCATGGGCCGCAGGCGCACCGGTGTCATGGGCACCCGGCGCGGCGTGCTCCGCTGACGTAACCACCCGAGCGATCCCGGCTGTCTCCCCCCAGCAGCCGGGATCGCTGCTGTCACAGGGTGTTCAACAGTTCGTCGAGCTTCTCGTAGCCTTCGGTCATCCCGCCCTCCA
>NZ_LZKP01000077.1 GCF_001672895.1 Mycobacterium sp. E740 | reverse complement strand
CGCCGCCCCCCCCCCCCCCCGCCGCACCACCAGCAGAGGCCGGTGCCCCCGCGGTGCCGCCGGCGCCGAGCGAGGCAGCTCCGCCGCCGCCGGTGCAGGCACCACCCGGCGAGCAGTCGACCGCCACACCGGAACCCGCGCCGCCGCCCGTCGCCCCGGGAACCAGCGTGCCTCCGGCGCCACCCAACGGCGCGACCGCAGGCTCCCCGGTGCAGCTGGTGCTCGTGCAGCCGGCGATCGTGCCACCCGACGCGTCCGGAAAGAGCTCCTGGGTGCGACCGCTGATCGGACTGGTGGCGGGCCTGATCGTCGGATACGGGCTGTTCTGGCTCGCACGACCTCGAAGCACCGGCGAGCAGGAGCCGCCCTCGGGACCCGAGCCGCCTGAGCCTTCGGAAACCGACGTTCTGGACACAGATCTGTTGGGACACAGGTGGTTTGACGGCCCTGATCTCGACCCTGACGCCGGCGAAGCGCGAGGCTGAGCGTTGGGCACGCCCTCCACCGGACTTCCCGCCGGCACTGATTCCGGCGGCGACCACCGTCGACCGACGTCGCCAGCTCAGCGTAGGTATCCATCCGCTGCAACACGTACTGACCGCCGGCGAACGGGTCCTGGACGTTCTGACCGTCGCCGGGGCGCGCGCTCAGTGTCACGAATGCGGTCGCGTCTGCGGTGAACGAGGGCGGGGTGTGCTGTGACCAGACCAGCCCACCGAGGACACCGAGCACGGCGGGCACCGCGATGAGGATCCATCGCCAGCGCCGCGCACCGGACGGCGAGCGGGAGCGCCGGCTTCGTTTCACGGAAGCCTCGTCATGCCGTGGCATCGCGCTCGGTGCTCGCGTGGTGATGAGCTGCTTCGGCCATCGCCGACTCGTAGTCCGAGTCGACCATGAGTCGAGCCAGTTCGGGCATCAAGGTCCGCGGCTTCCAGCCCAGCACCGATTCGGCCTTCGAGTAGTCGCCGATCAGCGAGTCGACTTCGGCGGGCCGCAGATACCGGTCGTCGAACTTGACGTACTTCTCCCAGTCGAGACCGGCGTGGTCGAAGGCGACCTGCACGAAGTCGCGGACGGTATACGAGGTGCCTGTCGCGAGCACGTAGTCGCCGGGTTCCGGCGCCTGGAGCATGCGCCACATGCCGTCGACGTACTCCTTGGCATAACCCCAGTCGCGGGCCGCGTCGAGGTTGCCGAGGTAGATGTCTTTGTCGAGCCCGGCTTTGATGCGCCCGACCGCACGGGTCACCTTGCGGGTCACGAACGTCTCGCCGCGGCGGGGCGACTCGTGGTTGAACAGGATGCCGTTGACCGCGTACATCCCGTAGGACTCGCGGTAGTTTCGGGCCATCCAGTAGCCGTAGACCTTGGCTGCGCCGTAAGGGCTTCGTGGGTGGAACGGGGTCTGCTCGTTCTGCGGCGGAGGAGTTGCTCCGTACATCTCGGAACTCGACGCCTGATAGAAGCGGCAGTCCAGCCCGATCATGCGGATCGCCTCGAGGAGTCGCGTCGTACCGAGGCCTGTGGTGTTCCCGGTGAACTCCGGCTCGTCGAAACTCACGCGCACATGCGACTGCGCTCCGAGGTGGTACACCTCGTCGGGCTGGATCCTCTGCAGCAATGTGACGAGCCGCGAGCCATCGGTCAGGTCACCGTAGTGAAGGAAGAACCGGGCTCCCTCCTCGTGCGGGTCGGTGTACAGATGCTCGATCCGTGACGTCGTGAACGTCGACCCCCGGCGTATCACGCCATGGACCTCGTAGCCCTTCTCGAGCAGCAACTCCGCAAGATAGGACCCGTCCTGCCCGGTGACGCCGGTGATCAGGGCTTTCTTCACCCAACTCCTCCTCGGGGCATCGAGACGACTGCTCGTGTCGTCGCCCACCGTCTCTGCCTCACCCGTTCAACCGGGCCTCGTCCTGATGCCCGACGAACCATCGGTACGTGCTCTCGAGCCCGCTGCGCAGATCGATCTCGGGCTCCCAGCCGAGAGCCTTGATTCGCGAGACGTCGAGCAGCTTGCGCGGGGTCCCGTCCGGCCGCGACCGGTCCTGTACCACGCGGCCCCGGAATCCCACGACTTCGGCGACGGCATCGGCGAGTTCGCGAATGCTGATGTCCTTGCCGACCCCCACGTTGATGGGTTCCGGCGCGTCGTAACAGTCGAGGAGCCGGACCACTGCGCGGCCGAGGTCGTCTGCATGAAGGAACTCTCGCCGAGGTGTACCGCTGCCCCACAGTTCGACCTCGTCGAGACCGTCCCGTACCGCCTCGTGGAACCGGCGGATCAGGCCGGGCAGGACGTGGGAGTTCTCGGGCTCGAAGTTGTCGCCCGGGCCGTACAGGTTGGTCGGCATAGCCGAGATCCAGGGCAGTCCGTACTCGCGTCGCACGGCGCTCACCTGCATGAGTCCGGCGATCTTCGCGATGGCGTACGCGTCGTTCGTCGGCTCCAGCTCCCCGGTCATGAGGCTGGACTCCTTGATCGGTTGCTCCGCGAACTTCGGATACACGCAGGAGGAGCCGAGGAACAGCAACCGATGCACGCCCACGGCCAGCGCGGCGTCCATCACGTTGACCTGGATCCTCAGATTGTCGGAGAGGAACTCGGTCGGATAGGTGTTGTTGGCGACGATGCCACCGACTCGGGCGGCCGCGAGAACGACCACCTGCGGCCGAGTCGACTCGAAATAAGCGAACACCGCCTCGCGGTTGCGGAGATCGAGTTCGGCAGACGACGCGCCCGACAGCTTCTCGAAGCCCGCATCGCGCAGTGCCCGCCAGATCGCCGAGCCGGCGAGTCCTCGGTGGCCCGCTACGTGGATGGCGACGTCACGGCGCAGCGGTGCGATACCGGACATCTAGCTGATCCGTCGGCGGGGATCGTCGCGCAGTGGAAACAGCACGGCACCTCGCTTTCGGTCCGGTCGAGGAACTTCGGAAGATCACATAAGAAAGTAGCTAGATGAGTCGAAAACGCATCCTACTTCCCGGGTTGCGGTTTGCCAATTTGGTCAGCGGCCGGCTTGCGTCCGCACAGCGCCATCGACGGTACCCCCCTCGGGGAACCGGCGTTTGAGCCGAGCGGGAACCCCCGCGTAGAACGAGTTGGGCTCGCAGTCGGAGGTGACGACACTGCCTGCGGCGATCACGCAGCCGGCGCCGATGGTGACTCCGGGCAGGATCACCGAACGCGCGCCGACCCAGGCCCCGTCGTCGATCACCACCGGGGCGGTCGTCGGCGTACTCCAGCGTTGTTCAGGGCCGCCGATCTCGTGTCCGCACGTGATGATCATCACGCCGTAACCGATGCCGACGCCCGCCCCGAGAGTGGTTGCTGCGCCGAGGTCGAAGAAACATCCGTAGTTGATGACCGAGTGAGCGCCGA
>NZ_LZKP01000076.1 GCF_001672895.1 Mycobacterium sp. E740 | reverse complement strand
TGGTGCAGTTGCTGTTCTTCATGACGCCGATCATCTGGAACGAGTCCACGCTGCAGCAGCAGGGCGCCGCGCGGTACGCGAAGATCGTCGAGCTCAACCCGCTGCTGCACTACCTCGACATCGTGCGGGCGCCGCTGCTCGGGGCAGATCAGGAGCTGCGTCACTGGGTGGTGGTGATCGTGTTGACCGTGGTCGGCTGGATTCTGGCGGCGTTCGCGATGCGCCAGTACCGCGCGGCGCCCTGCTGCTGCAGCGTGGACTCGTTCCAGATGATCGGCGTCATGAAGAACAGCAACTGCACCAGGCTGTTCAACAAGGGGCTGATGTCGCGGTAGCGGGTGGCCAGGATGCCGAAGCACAGCGACACCCACACGCAGTTGAGCACGATCAGTGCCAGCGCGGGAATGACCGCAAGATCGGTCCACTTCCACGGCTCCGGATAGATGATCGCGATGATCACGAAGATGATCATGTTGTGCCCGAACAGGATCATCTGCCGCCACACCAGTCGGTACACATGCACCGACAGCGGCGTCGGCAACTGCTTGATCAAACCCTCGTTGGCGACGAACACGTCGGCGCCCTCCAGGATCGACGCGTTGATCAGGTTCCACACGATCAACCCGAGGGTGACGTACGGAAGGTGTTCGGACAGTTCGAGTTTGAACAGTTTCGAATAGAGCAGGCCCATGGCGACGGCGGTCGCGCCGGTCGCGATGGTGATCCAGAACGGCCCCAGCACCGAGCGGCGATAGCGCTGTTTGATGTCCTGCCAGCCCAGATGCAGCCACAGTTCACGCTTGCCGAACCCGGCGACGAGGTCGCCCCATGCCCGGCTCATCGTCTTCGACTGTGCGGCGGCGTCGGTGAACGTCACGTGGCAGGCCTCCTGAACCTCTCGCGACGGCCCATGCGCCGCAACCTCATCCACTCTTTGAGTCCGGCGGGATCACGCCGCGACACCAGGAAGAACCAGCCGAAGCGGGCCCACTCCTGCACCTGCAGGCGGCGCAAACCGGGTTGGGACAGCAGGTAGCCGCGGTTGCGATAGGTATAGAAACGTTTGGCGGCGTTGTCCGGATACTGGGTGTGCATCCGGCCGCCGAGGATGGGCTTGAACTCGTCGCCGCCTTGCGGGTGCAGGTACACCGCGTTCAGGCAGGTGCCGAACGGCAGGCCGGAGCGCACCAGCCTGCGGTGCAGTTCGGTCTCGTCGCCGCGCACGAACAGCCGCAGGTCCGGGACGCCGACCACCTCGAGCGCCGACGCGGCGAACAGTGCCCCGTTGAACAGCGATGCGATTCCCGCCAGCAGAGCTGAACCCGACTCGGTGCGCAACTCCTCGACGCGACGCCGCCACACCAGACCCCGGCGCAACGGAAACGCCAACCGCCCGGGATCGTTCATGTCGCAGACCATCGGCGACACCTCCGCGAGCCCATGGCGGGTGGCGCACTCGAGCAGCGTGCCGAGCACCTCCGAGTCGGCGGGCCGCCCGTCGTCGTCGGCCAGCCACACCCAGTCAGCGCCGAGCGCCAGCGCGTGTAGCATGCCCAACGCGAAACCACCTGCGCCGCCGAGGTTTCGGCGCGAGCCCAGGTATGTGGTCGGGATCGGTTGCCCCGCCACCAGTTCGGCCACCCGGGAATCGTCGTCGTTGTCGACGACGACCAGATGGTCGGGCACGCGCGTCTGGGCCGACACCGCCTCCAGAGACTTGGCCAGATCGTCGGGTCGCCGGTGGGTGACCACCACCGCGCACACGCGGTCGGTCATCCCTGGCGCGTCTCTTCGAGCACTTCCCGGACGTGCCGGGCGGCGTCCTCACCCTCATAGGCGCGCACGACGTCTTCGATCCCGCCGGCCATCCGGATGGTGCCGTGGTCGATCCACATCGCGGTGTTGCACAGCCGTGCCAGGAATTCGTTGGAGTGACTGGCGAACACCAGGATTCCGGAGCGCTCGACCAATTGCGACAACCGGGTCTGCGCCTTTTTCAGGAACTCGGCGTCCACCGCGCCGATGCCCTCGTCGAGCAGCAGGATCTCGGGGTCGATGCTGGTGACCACACCCATGGCAAGCCTCACCCGCATACCGGTGGAGTACGTGCGCAGCGGCATCGACAGATAGTCACCGAGTTCGGTGAACTCCGCGATCTCGTCGACCTTGGCCAGCATCTGCTTGCGGGTCTGACCGAGGAACAGTCCGCGGATGATGATGTTCTCGAAGCCCGAGATCTCCGGGTCCATTCCGACGCCGAGGTCGAACACCGGCGCCACCCGACCGGTCACCGTGGCCACGCCGCGGGTGGGCTCGTAGATGCCCGACAGCAGCCGCAGCAGCGTCGACTTACCCGCGCCGTTGTGACCGACCAGCCCGACCCGGTCGCCGAGCTCCAGCGACATGGTGATGTCGCGAAGCGCCTCGATGACGACGACGTTGGAGTCGTTGCGGCCGATCGCACCCCCGGCCTTGCCGAGGAACGCCTTCTTCAGCGAGCGCGCCTTGGCGTCGAAGATCGGAAATTCCACCCACGCGTTGCGTGTCTCGATGTGCGGGATCACCAACCGGCTCCTACCCGACGTTCAGAGGTACTGTCCGGTCCCCGGCTGCGACGGCCCGCCGCGAATCGCCACGCCGGGCGGCAATGCGCCCTGTCCGCGCATCTGCTCCAGCTGCTGGCGGGCCGCCATCTGCTGGGCGAACAGCGCGGTCTGGATTCCGTGGAACAGGCCTTCCAGCCAGCCGACCAACTGAGCCTGGGCGATCCGCAGCTCGGCGTCCGAAGGCACACCGTCCTCGGTGAACGGCAGCGTGAGCCGCTCGAGTTCGTCGCGCAGCTCGGGTGCGAGGCCCTCCTCGAGTTCGGAGATGCTGGTGCGGTGGATCTCGCGCAGCCGGGTGCGGCTGGCGTCATCGAGAGGCGCGGCGCGTACTTCCTCGAGGAGCTGCTTGATCATCGTGCCGATCCGCATCACCTTCGCCGGCTGTTCGACGAGGTCGGTCAGCGACTTGCCGTCGCTCTCCTCGTCGGCCTCGCCATCGCCCTGGCTGATGATCTCGATGTTGTCGTCGTCGGTCATACCCTCTGGGTTCCCTCTAGGTTCCAACAAATCCGCGCGTCCGTCGCATCTAGCGACACTAGTCCCACGAGCAAACGCGTCCACCGTGGTCCACGTGTCCCCGGGGCTGACCAGCAACGACAACCCGGTTAGCGCCCCGAGCGGAAAGCTCACTGGACTAGTATGGCTGCGCAACAGACCCCGTCCGGCATGGCGGGTCGAGCCGACTTTCGGCCAGAATCGTGTCGGTTTGTGAAATCGCGGACGCTCGAAGGTGGACTGGCATGGCATACGACGTCGCCCGGGTGCGCGGTCTGCACCCGTCCCTGGGCGATGGTTGGGTGCGGTTCGACGCCCAGCACGGCATGCTGCTGCCCGACACCGTCGGGCGCGCGGTGTCGACCGCGTTCCGCGGTTCGATGGCCACACCGGTCGGGCCGCACCCGTCGGCGCAGCGCAGTGCGGCCGTGCTGGAGGCCGCCCGCTCGGCGGTGGCCGATCTGGTCAACGCCGATCCGCGGGGCGTGGTGCTCGGCGCCGACCGCGCGATCCTGCTGACCTCGTTGGCGGACGCGTCTTCTTCGCGCCTCGGGCTCGGCTACGAGGTGATCGTCAGCCGGCTCGACGCCGAGGCCAACATCGCGCCGTGGCTCCGCGCCGCCAATCTTTACGGGGCGAAGGTCAAGTGGGCCGAAGTCGACATCGAGACCGGCGAACTGCCCAGCTGGCAGTGGGAGAGTCTGATCACCCGGCCGACGCGGCTGGTCGCGATCACTTCCGCCTCGCCGACTTTGGGTACGGTGACCGACCTGCGCGCGGTGACCAAGCTGGCTCACGACCAGGGCGCGCTGGTCGTCGTCGACCACTCCGCGGCCGCGCCCTACCAGCTGATCGACATCGACGACATCGATGCCGACGTGGTGGCGATCAACGCGTTGGCATGGGGTGGGCCGCCGATCGGGGCGCTGGTGTTCCGCGACCCGTCGCTGATCGACTCATTCGGTTCGGTGTCGCTGGACCCGGACGCGACGGGGGCGGCGCGGCTGGAAGTCGGCGCCCATCAGTTCGGCCTGCTGGCGGGCGTGGTGGCGAGCATCGAGTACCTGGCTTCGCTCGACGAGAACGCCCACGGCACGCGCCGCGAACGGCTTGCGGTGTCGATGCATTCGGCGAGCTCGTACATGAACCGGTTGTTCGACTACCTGCTTTTCTCACTGCGGTCGCTGTCGACGGTCATGGTCATCGGCCAGCCCGAGGCGCGGATTCCCGTGCTCAGCTTCGCGGTCAACGATGTGCCCGCCGAACGGGTGGTGCAACGGCTGGCGGACAACGGCATCCTGGCGATCGCGAACGCGAACTCGCGGGTGCTCGACGTGATCGGCGTCAACGACATCGGTGGCGCGGTCACGGTCGGGCTGGCGCACTACACCACCACCGCGGAGGTCGATCAGTTGGTGCGCGCCCTAGCCTCGCTGGGCTAGCCGTCAATCCGCTACGCGCAGAAGGACTTTGCCCGAGACCTCGCCGGACTGCAGGAGTTCGTGCGCCGCGCCGGCTTCCTGAACCGGATACTCGGCGCCGATGATCGGCCGCACTTCGCCGCTTTCGATCATCGGCCAGACGTTGGCCACCACTTCGGCGACGACCTCGCTCTTGCTTCCGCGCCCGTCGACCGGGCGTGCGCGCAGCGCGGTGGCGATGACTCCGGCACGCTTGCCGAGCAACTTGCCGATGTTGAGGTCGGCCTTCACGCCGCCCTGCATCCCGATGATCACCAATCGACCGTCGGGACCGAGCGCGTCGATGTTGCGGTCCAGATACGCCGCGCCCATGATGTCGAGGATCACGTCGGCGCCGCCCTCAGCGCTGACCCGTTCGACGAAGTCCTCGTCGCGGTAGTTGATGGTCAGCTCCGCCCCGAGTTCGGCGCACAGATCGAGCTTGTGCGCCGACCCCGCGGTCACCGCGACGCGGCTTCCGATCGCGCGGCCCACCTGGATCGCGTGGGTGCCGATGCCGCTGGCGCCGCCGTGAATAAGCACCAGCTGCCCCGCCGCCAGATCCGCCGTCATCACCAGGTTCGACCACACCGTGCAGGCCACCTCGGGCAGCGCGGCGGCCTCATGCAGGCTCACCGAAGCGGGAACCGGCATCACCTGCCCGGCCGGAACCGCCACGTACTCGGCATACCCGCCGCCGGCCAGCAAGGCGCAGACCTGTTGTCCCACAGACCATCCCGACGTGTTGTCGCCGAGGGCGACTACCGTTCCGGCGACCTCGAGACCGAGGATCTCGCTCGCGCCGGGCGGCGGTGGGTACTTGCCGACGGCCTGCAACAGGTCGGCCCGGTTGATCCCGGCCGTGGCCACCTTTATCAGCAACTCGCCGCGTGCGGGCTCGACGTCGGGGACTTCCTTCCAGCTCAGTTGGCCTTCCGGCCCGGCCACGATCGCGTGCATTCAGTTAACGCTACTAGCCTGCAAAAACAGTCTGAAAAAACCCCGCCCAGCAATGAACCCGCCCCTTACTATGACCGCATGGAGGGGATCATCGCGGGTCGTACCGCGGGGGACATGCCGGGTTTGGACATCGCTGAGCAACGTTCTTGGCAAAACTTTCTGGACTCGGCATTGCGTATGTACGCGACACTGAATCGGGCGCTGGTGGACACGCATCACCTGACGCTCAACGATGTGCGACTGTTGGACATCTTGGACAAGTCTGCGACCGGGTCGGCCCGCATGGGTGATCTCGCGGACGGGTTGATGTCGCTGCCGAGCCGGGTCACCAGGCAGATCCGCCGGCTGGAACTGCAGGGTCTGGTGCGCCGCGACGCCAGCCCGGACGACGGCCGCGGCGTGCTGGCCTGCATCACCGAGGACGGCAGGCTCGCGGTACGACAGGCGATGACGACCTACGGCGAGGGCGTTCGCGCGCACTTTCTCGACCGACTGTCGCGCCCCCAGGTCGCGGCGATGGGCGAGAACTGCAGGCGAATAAGCGTCTCGCTCAAGAACGGCCACGCCAAGGCCAAGCTCGGCCGCGTCTGAGCGGTCACCGTCGCGGCGGTGCCGGGCTTGCCCGTACTCTTGTCGGCGGTGGCGTGGCAGAGCGGCCTAATGCACTCGCCTTGAAAGCGAGAGACGGCTAACACCGTCCGGGGGTTCAAATCCCTCCGCCACCGCCCATTCGGCGCATGACGCACTAGCGTGACGGTATGGCAACGCGGACCCCCGCGAAGACGCGATTCGTCGAGGTGACGCTCGTCGTGTTCGGGCTGTACGCGCTGACCGTCGGACTGTTCATGCTGTTCACGCCGGGCGCGTTCTTCGACACGCTCGGGAACTTCGGTGCGCGCAACGACCACTACATCTTCGACAACGCCGCCTTCGAGGTGCCGCAGGGCCTGCTGCTGCTCGCGGCGGTGCGGTGGCGCAGTTGGCGCACTCCGGCCCTCGCGTTCGCGACACTGCACTGGGCGCTGCACGCGCTCAGCCACCTCGTCGACCCGCACCATGGCGCGGGTGAATGGATCGGCTGGCTGGAGGCCGGCGGACTGGTGGTGACGACCGTGATCTTGGCAATAGCGTTGCGCGCCAACATCGTTGCTGAGAGAGTGGCGCACTGATGCGGGTGCTGGTCGCCGGCGCTACGAGCGTGCCGGGGCTGCCGCTGCTGCGCGAGCTGAACTCGCGCGGGCACGAGGTGGTCGGGCTGACGCGGTCGTCGTCGAAGACGTCGCAGATCTCGGCGGCGGGCGCCCAACCGGTGGTGGCCGACGTGTTCGATGCCGACGAAATCGCCAGGGCTGTCGCAGATTTCGCGCCCGAGGTGGTGGTTTCGCTGCTGACCACGCTGCCGAAGCGCGGGCCGATGCGCATCAGAGACTTCGAGCCCGCCAAGAAGCTGTGGGGAACCGGTGCGCCCAATCTCTTGGCCGCAGCGCAGCGCGCCGGTGTGCGTCGCGTCGTCGCGGAATCCGTCATCTTCGCGTACGGCTATCCGACCACGGGCCCTGCGCTCATCGACGAGAGCGATCCGTATCCCGGCCCACCGCCGCCCGACGGTGAGGCGATGCTGGCCGCCTTGCGCGGCATGGAACAGAAGGTCCTGACCTCCGGAGAGCACAGCGAGACCGAGGGAATCGTGTTGCGCTACGGCGCTTTCTACGGTCCCCGTGTCCCGCACGACGAACTCATTCAGCGAATGACCAAGTGGCGGGTGGCGTTGGACATGGGTGGCTCGGGAATCGCGTCGTGGGTCTACATCGACGACGTCGCGAAGGCCACCGCGAATGCGCTCGAGCGCGGACGCGGCGGGCAGATCTACAACATCGTCGACGACCGGCCGCAGTCGTTCGACGACTACACCCGAGAACTGGGGGCGAAACTGGGACGGCACCGGATGCTGCGCATCCCGCGGGCAGCGGTGAAGCTCGTCGCACCGTATGGCGTTACGGCGTTCGGCGACACCTGGCTGCCGTTGTCGAACGCCAAGGCCAAGGCCGAACTCGGTTGGACGCCTATTCCCCGGTGAAGTTCGGTGGGCGCTTCTGGAACATCGCCGTGACCGCCTCACCCAGATCCTTCGACGGCAGGAACGCCGAATTCCACGCGGCCACATAGCGCAGGCTCTCCGACACCCGGGCTATGCGCTGCTGATCGAGTACATCCTTGACACCGCGAACGGTCAGAGGCGGGTTGGCCGCGATCTCGGAAGCGGTGGCGTGCGCCGCTGCCAGCGAGGCGTCGGCGTCGTCGTACACGTCGTTGACGAGACCGATCTTCTCGGCGCGCTGGCTGTCGATGTCCTTGCCGGTCAGGGTCAGCTCGCGCAGGTGTCCGTCGGACAGGATCAGCGGAAGCCGCGCAAGGGAGCCGACGTCGGCGACGATCGCCAGCTTCACCTCGCGCACCGAAAACTTCGCGTCGGCGCTGGCGTAACGGATGTCCACGGCGCTGATGAGGTCGACACCGCCACCGATGCACCAACCGTGCACCGACGCGATGGTCGGGGTGCGGCAGTCCGCGACCGCGGTGATGGCGCCCTGCATCTTCTGCAAGGTGGTATGGAATTCGAGCCGGCCCTTCGCGCCGGAGTCCAAGCCAGGCAGGCTGCCACCCATCGCGACCAGGTCGAGTCCGTAGCTGAAGTTCCTGCCCGAGCCGGTCAGCACGATGGCGCGAACCTCGGGATCGGCGTCCAGCTTGGCGAACACCTCGGGCAACTCCGCCCAGAACGCAGGCCCCATGGCGTTGCCCTTGCCGGGGCCGATCAACGTCACCCGCGCGACGTGATCGGAGATGTCGACGGTGACGGATTCGTAAGCCTCAGTTTTCTGGCTCATGCCGCACCACGCTAGTTCGTCAGCCCGGCGGCTGGCCCAGCAGGACCTCGTTCACCGTGGCGCTGGGCAGGAACTGGCAGGCCGCCTCGACGAGCATCTGCCCGACGCCTTCCCCGTTCGGGCCCAGTGGGTTCTTGTCCTGCTTGAGGATCTCGCGGATGACTGCGACCCGGGTCGGCTCGTCGAGCCCGGTGAACTCCTTGCACGTCATGGTCAGCGCGTTCGGTGGCGGCGGCACGACGGGGACATCGGTTCTGCGGGTCGGCAGCGGCAGGTTCGGAATCCCGATGTCGGGCAGCCCCGGTATCGACGGAGATGCCGTCGCCGACGGGGAGGTCAACGGCGGGCCCGGTTGGGTGGTCATCGCGACCGACCCCTCGGTGGTGCGTTGGCACGCCGTAGTCACGCCGACCAGGACCAGCACCGCGGCCGCGACTCGCACGTGCGTCTTCATCCCCGCAACGATATGCCCACCGGCCACGTAGCGTGGCGTCATGCCCGACGACTTGCGCGCTGGACCTGAATCGCCGCCGACCGACGAACTACGAAGCGCGGAGAAGTCGTTCGCCGTGCTGCAGCGCGTGCTCCATGGCATCGCCGCCGACGATATGCGCAAGCAGACCCCGTGCCGGGACTTCGACGTCGCCGCGCTGACGGATCACCTGCTCGGCTCCATCACCACGATCGGTGCGATGGCGGGTGCAGAGTTCACTGAACGGGATCGTGATGTGTCGGTCGAGGAGCAGGTGGTGGCAGCGGCGCGGCCCGCCCTCGACGCCTGGCACCGCCGCGGTTTGGACGGCACGGTGGAGTTCGGCGGCAACGAAGCGTCGGCCAAGGTGATGGTGGGTGTGTTGTCGATCGAATTCCTCGTGCACGCTTGGGATTACGCCGAGACGGTGGGGCGCGAGGTGACCGCACCCGACTCGTTGTCTGATTACGTGCTGGAGCTGGCGCGCAGGATCATCACCCCGGAGGGCCGGGTGAACGTCGGCTTCGACGACCCAATCGACGTCGGTGGCGATGCGGATGCGCTCACGCGACTGCTCGCCTGCACCGGCCGGCGCGCCTGACCGTCACACCCGCTCGAGGTAGAAGTACAGGTGCCGCCCGTCGTCGAGGGCGCCCTTACCGTTCATGATGCCGATGACGGCGTTGTGGTCGACGACCTTGAAGTGGTCGTGCACCGGCGCGCCGTCGTACACCATCGAGGCGACCATCTCGCCGCGGAACTCCTCCATCCAGAGGCTGGCTTCGCCGTTCATCGCCTCGGTGTTGGAGAACTTGTTGCCGTCGGCGTCCACGCAGACCAGTGGCTTGGCGTCGGCAGCGGATACGAACGTCTTGCCGAACCAGTTGAGGCGTTCCATGAACCCGTTCGCCTTGTGGCCGGTGTGGAACTCGCCGCCCTTCCACTCGCCGATCATGAGGTCGATGGTGGCCGGTTGCAGCGTGGCCCAGAACTCGTCGAGTTCGGCGTCGGAGATCTTGTCGGTGCGTTCCGTGAGATCGGTGAAGGTCTCGCGGGCGGTGCGCGTCGAAGTCATGCGGTTTCCTTCCAGCGGCGGGCGAATTCGATGAACGCGTCGTTCTCGTGCGTCGCGGCGACGGTGACGCGCACCCCGTCGTCGCCGTACGGCCGCACGATGATGCGGTTGTCCGCCGACGCCTCGGCGAACTCCTGGGCGCGGCCGGGCATCGGCAGCCACACGAAGTTGGCCTGGGAGTCGGGGACGGTGTAGCCGGCGTCGCGCAGGGCCGCGGTCACCCGGAAGCGTTCGGCGACGACGGCATCGGTGCGCTCGAGCAGTTCGTCGGCGGCGTCCAGGGAGGCGATCGCGGCGGCCTGCGAGATGCTGGTCGCGGTGAACGGCACGTAGACCTTGCCGAGCGCGGTGACGATGTCGGGGTCGGCGACGGCATAACCGATCCGCAGGCCAGCCAACCCGTAGGCTTTCGAAAATGTCCGCAGCACAATGACATTGGGGTTGTCGCGGACCAGGCCGAAGCTGTCCGGCAGCATTGGCTCGCGGATGTACTCGACGTAGGCCTCGTCGATCGCGATGGCGATGTGCGGGGGCACCGCGGCAATGAAGCGCGCGAGTGCGGCGGGGTCGACGACAGTGCCGGTGGGGTTGTTCGGATTGCACACGAAGATCAGCCGGGTGCGGTCGGTGATGGCGGCAAGCATCGCGTCGAGGTCGTGGGTGTGGTCGGTCAGCGGCACCGCCACCGGGGTGGCGCCCGCGGTGCGCACCTGCAGTGGGTAGATCTCGAAGCTGCGCCAGCCAAAAATCACCTCGTCGCCGACAGTCGAGGTGATCTGGATCAGCTGCTGACACAGGCTGACCGACCCGCAACCCACCGAGATGTGCTCAGGCGCGAAATTGACGTGTTTGGCGAGCCGCTCCTTGAGCTCGA
>NZ_LZKP01000075.1 GCF_001672895.1 Mycobacterium sp. E740 | reverse complement strand
AGCAACCAGGAATGCTATTTCGGCGCAGGGGGACCTAGAGCGGGTCGCGGGCCACCGGACACGACATGCACCGCGGGCCACCACGACCGGTCCCGAGTTCGGACGCCTGGATCGGCAGCACCTCGATACCCGCATCTGCAAGCCGCGCATTGGTTTCCACGTTGCGTTCGTAGGCGATCACCACGCCCGGCGCGACGGCGAGCGTGTTGTTGCCGTCGTCCCACTGTTCGCGTTCGGCGGTCACCGGGTCCAGGCCCGTCACGATGACCCGCAACCGCTCGATCCCCATGGCCGCAGCGGCCGCCTCGACGAACGGCACCTCGTCATCGATACGCACACCACCGGTGCCGTCGCGGTGAATCGTGAACGCGGACAGCGTGTCCACGATCGCCGGGTACATCACCACGGCGTCGACGTCGACCATCGTGCACACCGTGTCGAGATGCATCTGCGCGCGCTGCTGGGCGATCGGCACCGCCAGCACCGTATGCGCGAGATCGTCGTCGAACAGGCTGCGCGCCAACGCTTCCGCGCCCGCGGGTGTGGTTCGCTCCCCCACCCCGACCGCGACGACGCCCGGCCCGAGCAGCAACACGTCACCGCCCTCGACGGGCGCAGAGCGCGACTCGTAGGCCCGCCGCACGCCGAGGAACCGCGGATGGTGCGCGTAGATCACGTCGGTGAGCGAGGTCTCGCGCACCCGCGCCGGCAGCGCCAGCGACGTGATCGCCACCCGCGGACCGATCCAGAACGACGAATCGCGGGTGAACAACAGGTTCGGCAGCGGCTCGATGACGAAGTCGCCGCCGTGGTGCATGCGCCGCACGAGCGAGACCTCGGCACCCGAGAGCGGCAGCTCGTTGAACGTCATGCCCGCCATCAGCACCCGCGCCAGCGGTGCCGGATCGAGCGACCGCAGGTATGTCGAAAGTTCTTGCGCCAGAGGCAGACCCAGCCGTCGCGGATCGACAGCCGCCGCGATGCCGTGCATCCTCGCCGCGCCGCTGTGCGACAGCGCCTCGGTCAGCAGGTCGGCCAGCAGCAGCACCTCGACGCCGCGGTCGGCCAGCAGTGCGGCGAACGCGTCGTGCTCCTGCTGCGCGCGGGACACCCAGGGCACACCGTCGAACAGCAGGGCATCGTTGTTACGGGGCGTCAGCCGCTGCAGTTCGGCCCCGGGCCGATGCAGGATGACCGCGGTCAGCCGGCCCACCTCGGAGTCGCAGCGAAACGTCACATCTAGCACCGTAACCCGCTCCGTCATTCACATCGGGTCGAACGCCTGTGCGATAGACTCGCAGGCATGGAGCTGGCTCTGCAGAGCTCACTGTTCGAGCACGCCGAACGCCGCCATCTCGGCAACGGCGCCTGGATCGACTTTCGGTCCGGGTGGCTCGACGACGCCGACTCGCTGTTCGAAGAACTTGCGGCGGTCGTTGCCTGGCGCGCCGAGCGCAGGCCGATGTACGACCGGGTCGTCGACGTTCCGCGACTGGTCAGCTTCGTCAACCTCGTCGAGGGAGAGCCCCCGCATCCGCGGCTCAAACAGCTCCGCCGCCGACTCAACGACGCCTACGCCGGCGAGCTGGGTGAGCCGTTCACCACGGCGGGGATGTGCCTGTACCGCGACGGCAACGACAGCGTCGCCTGGCACGGCGACACGATCGGCCGCAGCAGCACCGAGGACACCATGGTCGCGATCGTGGGGCTCGGCGCGACAAGGACTTTCGCGTTACGGCCGCGCGGCGGCGGAAAGTCGCTGCGCCTGCAGCACAGCCACGGCGACCTGCTCGTGATGGGCGGTTCGTGTCAGCGCACCTGGGAGCACGCCATCCCCAAGACCACCCGGCCCGTCGGCCCGCGGATCAGCATCCAGTTCCGGCCGCACGACGTGCGCTAGGACCTGACCGCTTTCACCGCGGCGACCAGCAGGTCGCGGGCGCGCTGGGTGTCGACCTTCGCGACTGGCTTGCCGGGCAGTACCAACGGGTTCGCGGTGACGATCACCAGAAACGAACCGAAGGTCGCCGCGTAGTTGTACAACTCGCCGGTGCGCGGTTTGCCGTCCGCGGTGGTCTGCAGCACCCGGTGGATTCCCAGCGTCTGCGCACCATCGATGTGCGGCGCGTCGACGACCTCGACGAGACCCCGCACCCCGCCGCCGGCGAACCCGACCTTGCGACAGTTCTCGGCGGGCGCGTCGACCGACGTGTTCTCCGACGTCTCGACGGCGATCGCGATGAAACGATTGCCCTCGCCCTCCGCCGTCGTCGCCGCCATGTTGCCTTTGGCGCCCGCAGGCACCATCTGCTGATCGGCGAAAGAGGCGCAGTCGGGCGGTTCGAACTTCATCCCCGGCGGCAGCGCCTGCCGGCCGAGCAGCCGCGGGTCGATGCCGGTCGGGCCGACGTCGCTGACCGCGAATCCGGGCCCGAAGCTGGACCGCACATCCTTGACCCGGGCGATGTCG
>NZ_LZKP01000074.1 GCF_001672895.1 Mycobacterium sp. E740 | reverse complement strand
GTGGTCATCGGCTATCGCATCCACAAGAGCGGTGAAGGTATCGGGTCGATGCTGCTGGGTCTGTATCGCGATGACGGTGAGTTGCAGATGGTCGGTGGTGCAGCGTCTTTCACCGCGAAGGACAGGCTCAAGTTGCTGGCCGAGCTGGAGCCGCTGCGCGAGGGCGACGAGATGCGCGAAGGCGATCCGAGCCGCTGGAACTCGGCCGCCGACAAGCGGTGGGTTCCTATCCGGCCGGAGAAGGTCTGCGAGGTTGCCTACGACCAGATGGAGGGCAACACGTCGGCAGGGACCGCCCGCTTCCGGCACGCGGTGAAGTTCCGGCGCTGGCGCCCGGACCGGGAGCCGGCAAGTTGTACCTTCGACCAACTCGACGTCCCGCTCAACTACGACCTATACGACGTATTGGAGTCCTGAGATGGCAACTCCCGCAGAAGAAATCGACGTCGACGGCGTAAAGGTCAGGCTGACCAACCGCGACAAGGTGTACTTTCCGAAGCTCGGCAAGGACGGTACGAAGGGCAAGCTCTTCGAGTACTACCTGTCGGTGGCAGACCGGATGGTGACGCTGTTGCGCGACAGGCCCACGCATCTTCAGCGTTTCCCTGACGGCATCGACGGCGAGGAGATCTACCAGAAGCGGGTGCCGCAGAAGCATCCCGACTACCTCCAGACGTGTGAAGTCACCTTTCCGTCCGGACGAACGGCCGACGCGCTCAAGGTGACTCACCCGTCGGCGATCGCGTGGGCCGCGCAGATGGGCACGGTCACGCTGCACCCGTGGCAGGTGCGCTGCCCGGACACCGAGCATCCCGACGAACTGCGCGTCGACCTCGACCCACAGCCGGGAACCGCTTTCGACGACGCCGGCTCCATCGCGGTGGATGTGCTCAAACCGCTGCTCGACGAACTCGGGCTGGTCGGCTACCCGAAGACCTCGGGTGGTCGGGGCGTGCACGTCTTCCTTCGCATCCGACCCGATTGGGACTTCATCGCGGTGCGGCGCGCGGGCATCGCGTTGGCGCGTGAGGTGGAGCGTCGGGCGCCCGATGCGGTGACCACCTCCTGGTGGAAGGAGGAACGCGGCGCGCGCATCTTCATCGACTACAACCAGAACGCCAGGGATCGCACGTTCGCCTCGGCGTACTCGGCTCGCAAGACCCCGATCGCGACGGTGTCGACGCCGCTGACATGGGACGAGCTGCGAACCGCCGACCCCGACGACTACACGATCTCGACCGTGCCGGATTTCCTTGCCGGACGGGCGGATCCATGGGCGGACATCGACGGCAACGCCCAGTCCCTCGAGCCACTGCTGGACATGGCCGAGGCTGACGAAGACCGCGGTCTGGGAGATCTGCCGTATCCGCCGAGCTATCCGAAGATGCCGGGCGAACCCCCGCGCGTGCAACCGAGCAAGAAGGTCGCGGCCAACTGGGACGACGACGGAAATCCGGTGTGATCCGCCTAACTTGGGCAGAGTCTCGCTGAGCCCACGTGGGTGCAGCTCAACAGTGTTAAGTAGTTCCGCCGCTGAGAACGGCGAAATGCCGTAGTGCACTACTGAGCTTGCTTCACGGAACGCGAGCCAGGGTTTTGATCATGGACGACGTCGAACGCTTACCTGACCGCTTGGGGCGGCACAACCAGTAGCGCCCTATATGCGTGGTTCGCGAGAGGAACGACGATGAGCAGCGCCAACTACATCGGCCGTGTCGGCGGGTTAGCGGTTGCGTTGGGAGTAGGTATGGCGATTGCCGCCGCGCCGGAGGTGGCGTGGGCGGAGCCCGCAGATTCGGATTCGTCGGCTAGCGGTGCCTCGTCGACCGCTTCGACCGGCGACACGACCTCGTCGAGCTCATCGACGGACAAATCGACGGCTAAGACGTCCCCGGCGACTGCTGCTGCCAGTTCTGATGACGCGCCGTCGAGCGCCTCATCGGCTGGTGTGTCGGCATCTGCGCAAGTATCGAAGAGTTCGACGGGCACCGCCGCCACGACGTCGATTGGGTCACCTGTGACGGACGATCCGCGTAGCGGACTGGCGCAGAGCAGCGGCGGGGCGCAATCCACTGCGGGTAGCTCAGCCGTCGACTTGACCCATTCGGCGCCTGTGACGAGTACGGCGCAGCTCGAGGCGCAACCGATTCCGGTCACCAAGGTGCAGGTGGCCCTCCGGAAGCCGTCATCGTCGTCGAGCCGCCGGTCGCCGGGAGCACCGGTCGGCGGCCGGAGGAACGGCTTGGACAACAGCCGGCAGCGAGCAGATGACTTGGCCGATGCGGCGACGGTAGATGCCGAGTTGCGGTCGGCTGTTGTGGGTGCCTCACCATCGCGGCCGGACATCTTGCGACCGTCCGACACCGTAGTGAATGTCGAGCTGCAGCAGTTGACCGCGCGGCAGGCTGTGACGGCGCACACCCGGACCGGCCAGTCGCTGCCGCAGACCAGTCCGGTGGCGTCGCGCGTTGCTGTCTCGGCTGCGCCTGAGGAACCCACGCTGCCTCGATATGAGGTGCGCCGAATAGTCCTGGGCCTCTTGGGGTTCGCTTCGCCGGCAACCGACGAGCCGCCGGCGGATTCACCGTTGGGGTGGGCGTTGGTGGCGATGGGCACTCGCCGGCGTCAGCTCGGTCAACCGGCGATCGAGGAAAGCGGAAGCCGGCCCGTCAGCTCGACGCTGACCGGCCAAACCGTCGACGGTCTCGTGACCGACGATCTCAAAACCGCACGCGGTCAAGGCGATCAGCCGGCCGCTGTCGAGGCCTCAACCATGCAGTTGTCGGCACTGGCGACCTCAGATGTCGCCAGGGCAACCGTATCGGCCGATGCGGCGGTGAAGGCGGTGAAGACGGCGACAAAGGCGATCAAACCCGACACCAGGGCACCCACTGTGAAACTCACCGGGCCCGCCCGCAACGCGACGGTGTCGGGCACGGTGTCGTTGTCGGCGGTCGCCTCGGATAACAAGGGGGTGGCAGGGGTGCAGTTCCTGGTGGACAACGCCCCGGTGGGCGCGGAGGACACGGCCGGGCCGTACAGCGCGTCGTGGGACACCACCGCCGTCGCGGACGGTGCTCATACGTTGACCGCGCGTGCCCGTGACGCTGCCGGCAACACCACTACGTCGTCGGTGACGGTCACCGTCGCCAACGTCGATACCTCCGCGCCGTCGGTGAGTATTGGTGCTCCGGCCAATGGTGCGACGGTGTCAGGGACGGTGTCGTTGTCGGCGGTCGCCTCGGATAACAAGGGGGTGGCCGGGGTGCAGTTCCTGGTGGACGACGCCCCGGTGGGCGCGGAGGACACGGCCGGGCCGTACAGCGCGTCGTGGGACACCACCGCCGTCGCGGACGGTGCTCATACGTTGACGGCGCGTGCCCGCGATGCTGCCGGCAACACCACTACGTCGTCGGTGACGGTCACCGTCGCCAACGTCGATACCTCCGCGCCGTCGGTGAGTATTGGTGCTCCGGCCAATGGTGCGACGGTGTCGGGCACGGTGTCGTTGTCGGCGGTCGCCTCGGACAACAAGGGGGTGGCCGGGGTGCAGTTCCTGGTGGACGACGCCCCGCTGGGCGCGGAGGACACCGCCGGGCCGTACAGCGCGTCGTGGGACACCACCGCCGTCGCGGACGGTACCCATACGCTGACCGCGCGTGCCCGCGATGCTGCCGGCAACACCACTACGTCGTCGGTGACGGTCACCGTCGCCAACGCCGATTCCACCGCGCCCACGGTGACCGTTATCGGCAACATCACGCTCCGCGGCTGGATCACAGGCAAGCCTCCACTGATGACACCCGACGGCACCCGCGTCCTGATCACGACATACGAACCCAGCACGTTTGGCAGCAACACCACCACCCTGGCATCGGTGATCGATACCAGGACCGGCACCCGACTCGGGACAGTCCCAGTCACCGGTTGGGTGTCGTCATCGCTGTTGAGTGCCAACGGCTCCCGCGCCGTGATCGTCGGTGCCCCCGACAGCGTCAACGGCCAACCCAGCAACATCACCAATGTCGCGGTGATCGACCCTGTCACCGGGGCGCAGCTCGGCACCACTCTCACCCTCGCGGGCAACGCAGTGGGCGCGTTCATGGGCCCGCAAGCCGCGATGCTGAGCGCCGACGGCACCCGCGCATTGATCACGACAGCCAACTACAACCAGGAGACGCTAACGCCCGCGACGACAACGTGGGTGACCGTGGTCGACACCACCACCGGGGCCCAGATCGGCACCAAGTTCACCCTTCCCGGTGACCCATGGGGCTTCCTGCCATTGAACGCGCAGGGCACGAGTGCCCTTATCACCACGCGCGTCTACGATGCGACCCGCCGCACATACTCGACTCGAGTCGCAGTACTGAACACCGACGGCACTCAAACCGGCACCACACTCACGCTCGATGTCGATGCAACGAGCGGTCCACCGCTCAAGAATGCAGATGGAACCCGCGTCCTGATC
Organism: Mycobacterium sp. E740; assembly: GCF_001672895.1. Lineage (GTDB taxonomy): Bacteria > Actinomycetota > Actinomycetes > Mycobacteriales > Mycobacteriaceae > Mycobacterium. Next base: position 291 of record NZ_LZKP01000074.1, on the reverse strand, counting down.
ACCGATAGCACCTACGGAACCCCGTACACCAGCCGGGTGGCCGTGATCGACACCACCACCGGCGCCCAGGTCGGCACCACCCTCACCCTCACCGGAGAACTCGCATCGGACTCCCGGCAGCTGGCTGCCAATGGCACCCGCGCCATGTTCATCACGACGGTCACCGATGCCGGCGGTGCCATCACCGCGACCCGGTTGACCGTGGTCAACACCGCCACCGGCGCTCAGACCGGCACCACGCTCATCCTGCCCGGATCTGGCGGTGTTCAGGTGAGCGCTGACGGGCGCCGT
>NZ_LZKP01000073.1 GCF_001672895.1 Mycobacterium sp. E740 | reverse complement strand
GGCGGCCAACACCGCGTTCAACGGGTTCCCGGTGCTCGGGTCGATCCTCGCCCAGGACCGCTACCTTCCGCGCCAGTTGCACACTCGCGGCGACCGGCTCGCGTTCTCCAACGGCATCCTCTTCCTGGCGTTCGCCGCGATCGCGTTCGTGGTGGCGTTCCGCGCCGAAGTCACCGCGTTGATCCAGCTCTACATCGTCGGGGTGTTCGTCTCGTTCACGTTCAGCCAGATCGGCATGGTGCGGCACTGGACTCGGTTGCTGCGCACCGAGAGTGAGCCGGTGATCCGGCGCAAGATGATGCGATCCCGGGTGATCAACGCGATCGGCTGCGCGTGCACGGGAACGGTTCTGGTGATCGTGGTGGTTACGAAATTCGTTGCCGGAGCGTGGATTGCGATACTCGCGATGGGCATTCTGTTCGGGATCATGAGGCTGATCCACAAGCACTACGACACCGTCACGCGGGAACTCGAAGAGCAGGCGGCCGAGGAGACCGACTTCGTACTGCCGAGCCGCAACCACGCGATCGTGCTGGTGTCCAAACTTCACCTGCCGACGCTGCGCGCGCTGGCCTATGCCAGGGCCACCCGGCCGGACACGCTCGAAGCAATCACCGTCAGTGTCGACGACGGGGAGACCCGCGCGCTCGTGCACAAGTGGGAGGACAGCGACATCAGCGTCCCGCTCAAGGTGATCGCCTCGCCGTACCGGGAGATCACCCGGCCGGTGCTCGACTACGTCAAGCGGGTCAGCCGGGAATCGCCGCGCACCGTGGTCACCGTGTTCATCCCCGAGTACGTGGTCGGGCACTGGTGGGAACAGGTGCTGCACAACCAGAGCGCGCTCCGGCTCAAGGGCCGGCTGCTGTTCGAGCCGAACGTGATGGTGACGTCGGTGCCGTGGCAGCTGAGTTCGTCGGAGCGGCTCAAGACATTGCAGCCGCAGTCCGCCCCCGGCGATGCGCGCAGGGGATTCCTGGAGTGACGGATGCGGCGGCTGCGCCCTCGGATCTGACGCTGACCGCCGGGCCGCCCGCCAACGGCGGCAGCTGCGTGGCGCGCCACGACGGCCGCGTCGTCTTTGTCCGCTACGCGTTGCCCGGCGAGCGGGTCCGGGTCCGGGTGGTCGCGGACCGCGGAAAGTATTGGCACGCAGACACTCTCGAGGTCATCGAGCCGTCTCCCGACCGCGTCGATTCGATCTGCCCGATCGCCGGGCCGGACGGTGCGGGTTGCTGCGACATGGCGTTCGCCGAGCCGGCGGCGGTGCGCAGGCTCAAGGGCGCGGTCGTCGCCAACCAATTGACGCGGCTGGGCGGCTACCACTGGTGCGACGAAGCCGATGCGACCGCCGAAGCCGTCGGAGACGGCGGCCCCACAGGGTGGCGGACCCGGGTGCGGTTGGACACCACCGACGACGGACGTCCGGGTTTTCACCGGTTCCACAGCGCCGAACTGGTCACCGACCTGGACTGCGCGCAGCTGCCCGACGGCATGCTCGACGGGCTGGCCGACCGGAATTGGCCACCCGGCGCGCAGGTGCACGTCGCGCTCGACGACGACGGTGCGCGGCACGTCGTGCAGTCCGGGCCACGGTCGGCACACGAGGGTGCGCGCAAGGCTGCCACTCAGGTGGTCGAGGGCGCCTACGAGGCCGTGCAGCGCGTCGGCGACCGGACCTGGCGGGTGCCGGTTACCGCGTTCTGGCAGGCGCACCGGGACGCGGCCCGGAGCTACAGCGAGTTGGTGGTCGACTGGGCGCAGCTGGGCACCGGGATGACGGCGTGGGACTTGTACGGCGGCGCAGGGCTTTTCGCGGCCGCACTGGCGCGGGAGGTCGGCGAGACGGGCAAGGTCGTCACCGTGGACACGTCGCGGGGGTCGTCGCGGGCGGCCCGGGCCGCGCTGGCGGACCTGGGTTGGGTGTCGGTGGTCACCGACTCGGTGCGCCGCGCGGTGGCCGCTCAGCGCCGACGCGCCGACGTCGCGGTGCTGGACCCGCCCCGGACCGGCGCCGGCCGCGAAGTGATCGACCTGCTGGCCGGCGCCGAAGTCCCGCGGATAATCCACATCGGCTGCGAGGCGGCGTCGTTCTCCCGAGATGTCGGGCTCTACCTCGGGCACGGTTACACGGTCGACGAGCTGAGGGTCTTCGACTCGTTCCCGCTGACGCACCACGTCGAATGCGTCGCGGTGCTGACGCGGTAAACGGGTATCCCGCACGGGATGCAGACCTTCCTGCCCTGCCCGGGCTTCGCCGACACCGCCCGCGTGCTCGACACCAAGCGGCTCGGCAAGCAGCGGGTGGAGACGATCCAGGTCGTCCGCGCGCTGACGGTGCCCGGCTACGGGTGGCGCCATCACCCCGCCGCGGCGATGTGGGCCGGCTACGAGGAGGCGCTCGTGCGCTACGGGCTCGACATCTGCGCCGCGTGGTGTGGACTGGGCCATGCCGACACGTGCGCGACCACGATGGCCCGCGACCTCGCGCACGGCACCGGGATAGCGACCCCGCGCACGCAGGAGGAACTCTCGGCCGCCGGCGAGATGCCGCCGTGGCTGGGCGATCCGGCATTTCACCGCAGCCACCAGTCGGTGCTCGTGCGCAAGGACCCGCCGCATTACCGCCGGTTCTTCCCCGACGTGCCCGACGACCTGGAGTACGTGTGGCCGGACTCCGACCGCCCGCGCCGGATCGCGGTCTGACGCGAGGCGCTGATACGTTGAGCGCAGGTGTGCCGGGAAGTCTGGTCGGCGACTGTTCGTCGACCGCACCGACAGATCGGGACCTGCCGTGACCGCCAACCCGCTTCGCCGCTTCGCGGAGCGGACGCTGCTCTCCCGCGGGTCATGGTCGGAGACGAACCGCGTCTCGACGATCCTGCGCAAGGAAACGGTCGGTGGCGCAATCCTTCTGGTGGCCGCCGCCGTGGCCATCGTCTGGGCCAACACGGCGTGGTCGGCGAGCTATTTCGCGCTGCGCGACCTCGAGGTCGGCGCAGAGCCGTTCGGCTTGCACCTGAAGCTCACCCTCGACGCCTGGGCGGCCGACGGGTTGCTCGCGGTGTTCTTCTTCGTGGTCGGCCTGGAACTCAAGCGCGAGTTCGTCGCGGGCGACCTGCGCGACCCCGCCCGCGCTGTCCTTCCCATCGCCGCCGCCGTCGGCGGGATGGTGGTGCCGGCGCTCATCTTCGTCGCGGTGACCGCCCATTCGGGCGACGGCGCGACACGCGGGTGGGCGATTCCGACCGCGACCGACATCGCGTTCGCGGTCGCGGTGCTGGCGGTCATCTCCACCCACCTTCCCTCCGCGCTGCGCACGTTCCTGCTTACCCTCGCCGTGGTCGACGACCTGCTGGCGGTGACGGTGATCGCGGTTTTCTACACCGAAGACATCGACGTGGCGGCGCTGTCGGCCGCGATGTTGCCACTGGCGCTCTTCGCGTTGTGCGTACAGCGCAGAATCCGGTCCTGGTGGCTGCTCGTGCCGTTGGCGGTGGCCACATGGGTGCTGATGCACGAGTCCGGCGTGCACCCGACGGTGGCCGGCGTGCTACTCGGGTTCACGGTGCCGGTGATGCGTTCGACGGCGGCCGGGGGACCGGAGGCCGGCCCCGGACTCGCCGAGCACTTCGAGCACCGCCTGCGCCCGCTGTCGGCCGGCGTCGCGGTGCCGGTGTTCGCGTTCTTCGCCGCCGGGGTCGCCGTGGGGGGCGCCGACGGTTTCGCGCGCGCGCTGGCTGACCCGATCACGCTGGGCATCGTGCTGGGCCTGGTGCTGGGCAAGCCCGTGGGCATCTTCGCGACCACGCGGGTGCTCGCCGCGGTCACGCGCGCCCGGTTGGATGCGGCGCTGCGCTGGATCGACGTGCTCGGGATCGCCGTGCTGGCCGGCATCGGGTTCACCGTGTCGCTGCTCATCGGCGACCTCGCCTACGGCGCCGGATCCGAACGTGACGAATTCGTGAAGATCGGCGTGCTGACCGGATCGGTCTGCGCCGCGGCCGCGGCGGCCGTGCTGTTGAGGCTTCGCAACCGGCACTACCGGGCGATTTACGAACAGGAGACGGCCGACACCGACCTCGACGGTGTGCCCGACGTCTACCAAGCTCGTCCCGACTGACTACTACGGGCGTGCGTAAACTGAAAAAATGATTGAACAGATCCGCGGTCCGGCCGATCTGCAGCACCTGACCCAGTCGCAACTGAGCGATCTCGCGCGTGAGATCCGCGAGTTCCTGATCCACAAGGTCGCTGCAACCGGTGGGCACCTCGGCCCGAATCTCGGCGTCGTCGAGCTGACGCTGGCGCTGCACCGGGTCTTCGATTCACCGCACGACCCGATCATCTTCGACACCGGGCACCAGTCCTACGTGCACAAGATGCTGACCGGGCGCAGCCACGAATTCGGCACCCTGCGCAAGAAGGGCGGCCTGTCCGGCTACCCCTCGCGTGAGGAGAGCGAGCACGACTGGGTGGAGTCCAGTCACGCCAGTTCCGCGCTGTCCTACGCCGACGGTCTGGCCAAGGCGTTCGAGCTAGCCGGGCACCGCAACCGCCACGTCGTCGCGGTCGTCGGCGACGGCGCGCTCACGGGCGGCATGTGCTGGGAGGCGCTGAACAACATCGCCGCCGCCCGCCGGCCAGTCGTGATCGTCGTCAACGACAACGGGCGCAGCTACGCGCCGACGATCGGCGGGTTCGCCGAGCACCTGGCCGGGCTTCGGCTGCAGCCCGGCTACGAGCGGGTGCTCGAGGAGGGCCGCAAAGCGGTTCGGGGGGTGCCGATCATCGGCGAACTCTCCTACCAGTTGATGCACTCCATCAAGGCCGGCATCAAGGACGCGTTGTCCCCGCAGGTGATGTTCACCGACCTCGGCCTCAAGTACGTCGGGCCGATCGACGGACACGACGAGCAGGCGGTCGAGTCGGCGCTGCGGAACGCGCGCGCATTCAACAAGCCGGTGATCGTGCACGTCGTCACCCGCAAGGGCATGGGCTATCCGCCCGCGGAGAACGACGAGGCCGACCAGATGCACTCCTGCGGCGTCATCGACCCCGAGACCGGGCTGGCGACGTCGGTACCCGGACCCGGCTGGACGTCGACGTTCTCCGAGGCGCTCATCGGATATGCGGCGCGGCGGCGCGACATCGTGGCCATCACCGCGGCGATGCCGGGGCCGACGGGCCTGTCGAAGTTCCGTGAGCGCTTCCCCGACCGGTTCTTCGACGTCGGCATCGCCGAACAGCATGCGATGACGTCGGCGGCCGGGCTCGCGATGGGCGGTCTGCACCCGGTCGTCGCGATCTACTCGACGTTCCTGAACCGCGCGTTCGACCAGGTGATGATGGACGTCGCGCTGCACAAGCTGCCGGTGACGATGGTGTTGGACCGCTCCGGTGTCACCGGCCCCGACGGCGCCAGCCACAACGGCATGTGGGACCTGTCGATGCTGGGCATCGTGCCCGGCATTCGCGTGGCCGCGCCGCGCGACGGCACCCGGCTCCGTGAGGAGCTCGGCGAGGCACTCGACGTCAACGACGGCCCGACTGCCATCCGGTTCCCGAAAGGCGATGTCGGCGAAGACATCTCGACGATCGAACGGCGTGACGGCGTGGACGTGCTGGCCGCACCCGCCGAGGGCCTGGCCAACGACGTGCTGCTGGTGGCGGTGGGACCGTTCGCGGCGATGGCGCTGGCGGTCGCCGAACTGCTGCGCAACCAGGGCATCGGCGTCACGGCCGTCGATCCGCGTTGGGTGCTGCCGGTGCCGGCGGCGATCGCCGGGCTGGCCCGCGACCACAAGCTCGTCGTCACGCTCGAGGACAACGGCGTCAACGGCGGCGTCGGCTCGGCGGTGTCGGCGGCGCTGCGTCGCGCGGAGGTCGACGTGCCGTGCCGCGATGTCGGCCTGCCGCAGCAGTTCTTCGCGCAGGCCTCCCGCGGCGAGGTCCTTGCCGAGGTCGGCCTGACCGACCGCACCGTGGCGCGCCAGATCACCGGATGGGTCGCCGCGCAGGGCACCGCAGTCAACGAGCCCGAGGTCAGCGAGCGACTCGACTGATCGGCGGGGCTCTACGCTGTGGGCATGAAACCGGCTGTCGTTGTTCGTGTTCTGAGCGTCGCGTTGCTCGTGGCCCTGGGCCTGTTGGGGGCGCCGGGCACAGTGTCGGCGGCAGAACCACAGTGGTCGGGTCTGGACGCCCGCAGCTACAGCGGACCGATCCCGGCGCCGGGTGGCTTGATCGAGTCGGTTCCGCTCGATCCTGACCTGTGGGTAGCCGGTGCCGGCGCGGGCTACCGCATCCTGTATGCCACGATCGACCAACACGATCGTCCGGCGGTCAGCACCGCTGCGGTGTTCACTCCGAAAACCCAACCGCCGCAAGGTGGTTGGCCCGTCATCGCATGGGCGCACGGCACCGTCGGGCTGGGTGACGACTGCACACCCTCGGCGCGCCCGCGCAGCGATCGCGACAACGAATACCTGCACCACTGGCTCGACCAGGGCTACGCGGTGGTCGGCACCGACTACGCCGGCCTGGGCACGCCGGGACTGATGAGCTACCTCAACAGCGTCACCACGGCGCGGGGCGTGGTGGACTCCGTGATCGCGGCCCACCACATGGGACTGGCGTTGTCGCCCAAATGGGCGGTGGTGGGCCAGTCGCAGGGCGGCGGTGCGGCGATCGCCACGGCCCGGTGGGCCACCGAGTTCAGCGCGGGCTCGGGACTGGACTATCGCGGAGTCGTCGCTACCGGCACCCCCGCCGGCGTCGAGAACATCGTCAGACAGGCCGGACCGCAGATGGCCGTCCCCCCGGAGCTGGGACCGGTGGCCAACGCCTACACCGCGTACATCGTGGCCGCGCTGCGCGACGGCCGGCCTGACCTCGACCTCAACCGCATCCTGACTCCGGCCGGCCGCGCGGCCACCGATCAAGCCGAAACGCTGTGCGTCGCGAATCTGGCGGCGGCGCTGGCCGACATGTCGCTGCCGGGCTTCTTCAATGCGCCCCTGTCGTCGATTCCCGGGGCTACCGAGGCGGTCGATGCGTTCATGGGTATTCCCGCGGACGGATATGACCGGCCGATCTTTCTCGGTGTCGGTCTACTCGATCGCGACGTGCCGCCGCGCCTCACCCTGCAGTTCAGCGACCGGCTCACCGCCAACGGTCAGGACGTCACGCTGAAGGTCTATCCGGACGAGGACCACAGCGGCACCGTGCTGGCGTCGCTGCCGGATTCGACACCGTTTCTGGCGCGGCAGTTCAGCTGACAGCGAGCCGAGGACATCCACGCAATCCAGCTAGGCTGCGGTGATGGACGCCGAGTTGGAAAACTGGAAGACCGCAGGCCGGTACTTCGACTACCTCGGCTTCGACATCTTCTACCGGTTCGACGGGCGGCCCCTGGGCGAGGCGCCGATCCTGCTGGCGATCCACGGCTATCCGTTCAACTCATGGGACTGGTCGCTGATCTGGCCGACGCTCACCGAGCGGTTCACCGTGATCGCCCCTGACATGATCGGGCTGGGGTTCTCGGCCAAACCCGCTGCCTATCAGTACTCGGTTCCCGATCACGCCGACATGCACGAGGCGCTGCTCGACCATCTGAACGTCGAGCGCTGCCACGTGCTGGCGCACGACCTCGGCGACTCGGTGGGCCAGGAACTGCTGGCCCGCAGCGTATTCGGCCAGCAGTCCTACGGTTCGGTGCACTACCAGTCGATCACCTGGCTCAACGGCGGCCTGTTCAACGAGGCGTACACGCCGCGCCCCATGCAGAAGCTCATGTCGGCAACCCCGTTGGGCGACTTGATGAGTCCGCTGCAGGGCAGTCCGCTGTCACGCCGGATGGTCGAGCCGACGATCAACGAGATGTTCGGCCCCAACACCAAACCGTCGCGTGAGCTGATGGACCGCTTCCACCAGATCCTCGAGTACAACGACGGAAAGCGGTTGCTGCACAAGGTCGGTCGGTTCCTCGCCGACCGGTATGCGCATCGCAACCGCTGGGTGCGCGCGATGCGCGAGACGTCGGTGCCGATGCGCCTCATCGACGGCCCGATCGACCCGAACTCGGGGGCGCACATGGCGCGCCGGTACGCCGAGGTGGTTCCTGATGCCGACATAGTGATGCTCGCCGACGACATCGGCCACTGGCCGCAACTCGAAGCGCCCGGGGAAGTGTTGCGGCACTTCCTGGCTCACGTCGACAAGACGATCGGCTAGTCGTCGCCGTCCAAGGCCACGGTCAGCACCGGAACGGTCAACTCGCGCTGCCAACGCCGCGCACCAGCCTCGCGGAGGAACTCATCGACCGTCGCAGCGACCGTCGAGTTTCGTGGCGGCTGCCAGTCCCAGCACAACCTGCGCACGACATCAGGGGAGAGCAGGTTCTCCGTCGGAACCGAAACGCGTTGCGACACCTCGGAAAGGCCGCCCCGCGCGGCTTCCAGTCGGGCGGCGGCCTCGGGTTTGCGCCTGGCCCACCGAGATGCGGGCGGGGGCCCGTTGGACGGTTCGTGCGATGTCGGCAGGTCCTGCATGGTGCGGGCCCGGGCGAGCGCGTCCAGCCACACCTTTGCGCTGCGGCGCTGCCGGTTCCCGCCGAAAACGGGAAGTGCGGTCAGCTTCTCGACGGTGTCGGGATCGGTGGTCGCGGCGTTGACGATCGCCGCGTCGGGCAGGATGCGACCGGGCGCGATGTCGCGGCGCTGGGCGATCTGGTCGCGGGTGGCCCACAGTTCGCGCACCGCGGCCAAGGCGCGGGGGTCGCGGACTTTGTGAATGCCCGACGTGCGGCGCCAGCGGTCGCGCCGCGTCGGCGCCGCCTCGAAACTCCGGAGGTGCTCGAATTCCTGTGCGGCCCAGTCGGTCTTGCCCTGCTCCTCGAGCACTGCGGCGACCGTGTTGCGCAGGTCGACCAGCACCTCGACGTCGAGCGCCGCGTAGTTGAGCCACTCGTCGGGCAACGGGCGCACCGACCAGTCGGCGGCCCCATGGCCCTTCATGAGCTGCAGACCCAGGAGTCGCTGCACCATCGCGGCGAGGTTCACCTTGTCGTAGCCGGCCAGCCGGCCCGCCAACTCGGTGTCGAAAAGGCTGACCGGCCGGATGCCGAGTTCGGCCAGACACGGCAGATCCTGGTCGGCGGCGTGCAGGACCCACTCGTCGGTGGCCAACACGTCGGCGACCGGTGCGAGCGTCTCGACCGGGTCGGCGCCGTGGCTCACCGGGTCGATCAGCACGGTGCCCGCGCCGTCGCGGCGGATCTGCACGAGGTAGGCGCGGTTCGAGTACCGAAATCCCGATGCCCGTTCGGCGTCCACCGCGAACGGCCCGTGGCCGGACGCCAAAAACTCTGCGGCCCTGCGGATCTCACTGACACTGACGGACAGCTCGGGCACGCCGTCGCGCGGCACGAGCAGCGGCGTGGGTTCCGGCTCGGCCTCTTCGGCCTCCGCTGCCTCCGATGAAGCCTCGGTCATCGTCAGGCGCGACTACGCGAGCCCAGGTCGGTGACGCCCTGCGGTGGCAGCCCGGCTGCGTGCTCGAGCACCTCGCAGAACGCCTCGACGTGCGGCCCCAACTCGAGCGTCGTCGCCGTCCACGAGGCACGCAGTTCGAGCTGATGAGCACGCGGCGGGCCGGAGATGTCGCCGTAGCGCACCGACGTGGTGGCGGTCACCGTGCCGCCGAGCGCCGTGACGTGTTCGGCACGCTCCTCGAGCGCGTCGACCAGCCAGCTCCACGCCACCTCGGGCAGCAGCGGATCGACCGCCTCGCTGGAATCCAGATCGGCCTGGATGTAGGCGACCAGGCGCATCGTGCCGTCCCACGCCTCAGCGCCTTCGGGGTCGTGCAGCAGGATCAGCCGGCCGAACGCGTCACCTTCGGACCGTTCCGGCACGATCACCGTCTCGGGATGGCGGACCTCGGCTCCCAGCGCATAGCTGTACGGCGCCAGCCGTTGCGGCGGACGGATCGGGCCCAGCTCGATCTCCGGTCGGACGGTGGTGGCATTCATCGCCGCCACCGCTTCGCGGAACTGAGCCGGTTCGGCGGTGGTCACGACGATTGACGCTAGCCCATCTGGGCTGGTCTGCGTGTGTGGCGCGCCGATTCGCGTGCGGTCGAGGCGAGGAGGGTCCCCTCGCCTGCGCATGGCAGCATTGAAAGCGATGAACACACGCCGTGAGCTGCCCGATTCGCCGTACCTGGCCGCCGCGAGCGGTCGCAAACCCCGCCGCGTGCCGGTGTGGTTCATGCGTCAGGCGGGCCGTTCGCTGCCGGAGTACCGCGCGCTTCGGGCCGAGAACACGATGATGCAGGCCTGCTTCGACTCCGAGCTGATCACCGAGATCACGCTGCAGCCGGTCCGCAGACACGGCGTGGACGCCGCGATCCTGTTCTCCGACATCGTGGTGCCGCTGCGGGCGTCCGGCGTCGGCCTGGACATCGTGCCCGACGTCGGCCCGGTGATCGAGCACCCGGTCCGCACCACCGCCGACGTCGCGACGCTGCGGCCGCTCGAGCCGCAGCAGGTCGCGCCGGTGGCCGAAGCCGTCGAGATGCTGGTCTCCGAGTTGGTCGACGTGCCGCTGATCGGGTTCGCCGGGGCGCCGTTCACGTTGGCGTCCTACCTGGTCGAAGGCGGTCCGAGCCGCAACCACGAGCGCACCAAGGCGATGATGCTCGGCGAACCGGACACCTGGCATGCGTTGATGACCGCGCTCACCGATGTGACGATCGCGTTCCTGCAGATGCAGGCCGACGCCGGCGTCGACGCGATCCAGGTCTTCGACTCGTGGGCCGGGACCCTGTCGCTAGCCGACTACCGCAGTTACGTGTTGCCGCACAGCACGCGGGTGTTCGCGACGCTGGCCGCCGCCGGGGTGCCGATGACGCACTTCGGGGTCGGCACCGCCGAACTGCTGGGCGCGATGTCACAGGCCGCTTCCGGTCACGGCGCTCCGGCTGTCGTCGGTGTCGACTGGCGCACGTCGCTGCCCGACGCCGCCGCTCGCGTCGCGCCGGGGACGGCCCTGCAGGGCAACCTCGACCCAGTGGTGCTGCTGGCCGGCTGGCCGGTGGCCGAACGGGCGGCGCGCGCGGTCGTTGACGACGGCAGGCGCGCGGTCGACGCCGGGGCCGCCGGCCATGTGTTCAACCTCGGGCACGGCGTGCTTCCCGGCACCGATGCCGAGCTCATCACCGATGTGGTGGCGTTGGTGCATTCGTTGTGACCTCGTCGTATTGCGTTGTCGGCGGCGGCATTTCGGGCCTGGTCGCGGCGTACCGACTGCGTGTCGCAGCTGGGCCGGGCGCGTCGATCACGTTGTTCGACCCCGCCGACCGGTTGGGCGGCGTGCTGCGCACCGAGCGGATCGGTGGGCAGCCGATGGATCTCGGTGCGGAGGCGTTCGTCGCGCGACGGCCGGAGGTTCCCGCGCTGTTGGCCGAACTCGGACTGGCGGACAGGCAGATCGGCACGACCGGTGCCCGTCCGCTGATCTACAGCCGGGCACGATTGCACCCGTTGCCGGTTGGCACGTTGCAGGGGATACCGGCCCAGCCGTCGGCGCTGGCGGGCCTGGTCGACGACGCCACGCTCGCACGCATGCACGACGAGCCCCGTCGGCCGTTCTCGTGGCGGCCCGGCGCTGACCCGTCCGTCGGCGAACTGATCGGCGACCGCTTCGGGGCGCAGGTGGTCACCCGGTCGGTGGAACCGCTGCTGGCGGGGGTCTATGCCGGCTCGGCGGCGACGATCGGCCTGCGCGCGGCAGTCCCGCCATTGGCCGTCGCGCTGGACCGCGGCGCCCGCAGCCTCACCGAGGCGGTGCGGCAGGCGGTGCCCCCACCGGTCACCGGATCGGTGTTCGGTGCCGTCGACGGCGGCTACGCGGTACTGATCGACGAACTTTTCCGGCGCGCCGGTGCGCACTGGGTTCAGGTCGGCATCGAGGGCCTGCGCCGAGCATCGCACGGCTGGGAGCTGATCGACGACGAAGGCAACCGGCACCACGCCGACGCGGTGGTCCTGGCCGTGCCGGCGCCGCGGTTGACGCGCCTCGTCACCGAGGTGGCCCCGCGCACGGCCGCCGCGGCGCGGCGCATCCCGGTGGCGTCGACGGCTCTGGTGGCGTTGGCGCTGCCCGGCGGGACGCCGCTGCCGCAGCAGTCCGGGGTGCTGGTCGCCGCCGGTGAACGCCTGCGGTCCAAGGCGGTGACGTTGACGTCGCGCAAGTGGGGCCGGCGCAGCAACGTCGAGTTGGTGCGGCTGTCGTTCGGCCGGTTCGGCGACGAGCTGGCCCGCAGCGCGGGCGACGAGGACCTGCTCGACTGGGCGGCGCAGGACCTGTCGACGTTGTTCGGCGTCAGGACCGAGCCGGTCGACTGGCGCGTACAGCGGTGGATCGACGCGATGCCGCAGTACGGTCCCGGCCACGCAGCGGTGGTGGCCGAACTGAGGTCGGGGCTGCCGCCGACGATCGCGGTGGCCGGCGGGTTCCTGGACGGCATCGGGGTGCCGGCCTGTGTGTCGGCGGCCACCCGGGCGGCGGCGTCGCTGGTCACCACCCGCGTGGCACGATAGGACCATGGCCAAACTCGACTTCGACGAGCTCAACTCGACCATCCGCTACCTGATGTTCTCGGTGTTCGCCGTGCGGCCGGGTGAGCTGGGGGACGAGCGCGCAGCCGTCGTCGACGAGACCGCGACGTTCCTCAAGCAGCAGGAGGAGCGCGGCGTGGTGGTTCGTGGCCTGTATGACATCGCCGGCATGCGCGCCGACGCCGATTTCATGTTCTGGACGCACGCGGACAACGTCGAGGCGCTCCAGGCCACGTACTCGGACTTCCGCCGCACCACCGCGCTCGGCCGGGCCAGCACGCCGGTGTGGAGCAGCGTGGCGCTGCATCGGCCCGCAGAGTTCAACAAGAGCCACATCCCGGCGTTCCTCGCGGGCGAGGAGCCGGGCAACTACATCTGCGTGTACCCGTTCGTCCGGTCCTACGAGTGGTACCTGCTGCCCGACGAGGAACGGCGCCGCATGCTCGCCGAGCATGGCATGGGAGCCCGAAACTACAAGGACGTGCGTGCCAACACCGTGCCGGCGTTCGCGCTCGGCGACTACGAATGGATCCTCGCGTTCGAGGCGCCGGAACTGCACCGCATCGTCGATCTGATGCGTGATCTGCGGGCCACCGACGCCCGTCGGCACACTCGCGAAGAGACGCCGTTCTTCACCGGCCCGCGGATCAGCGCCGAGCAGCTGATCGACCGCCTGCCCTAAAAGACCCCCGCCGGCGGTACGGCTCGTTCATCATGAGACGCATGTGGACGAAGGCAATGGTTGTGGCGGCGATGTCGATAGCTGCGCTCGGGGCAGCGCCCACCGGCTGGGCACAGCCGGACACCGAGGACTGCACTCCGCGGAACGGTCGGCTCGTCGACATCACCGCCGGCGACATCGACTGCAGGACCGCGTCCGACTACGCCGTCCAGTACGACCTGAACGGCGACAAGTACCAGGTGATCGGCCCGTTCACCTGTTATTCCGGTAACGCGATGACCGCGCCGTTGCTTTTTCAGTGCG
>NZ_LZKP01000072.1 GCF_001672895.1 Mycobacterium sp. E740 | reverse complement strand
GTCGCAGGGCCGCCCGCCGCAACCGAACGAGGGCCAGGGTCCGGACAACAGCCGGCGCTGACCGGCGGCAGGTTCACAGGAGGCTCCATTGGCGCAGTCGCAGCACAACTCTGTCACCTTCAGTCCGGCGAAGTTCGACCAGGAACGCGCGGAGGCCGCCGTCCGCGAACTGCTCATCGCGGTCGGGGAGGATCCCGACCGGCACGGGCTGGAAGCCACTCCGGCGCGGGTGGCGCGGGCATACAAGGAGCTGTTCGCGGGTCTCTACACCGACCCGGATTCCGTGCTGGACACCACCTTTGACGAGCAGCACGACGAACTGGTGCTGGTCAAGCAAATCCCGATGTACTCCACCTGCGAGCACCACCTGGTGTCCTTCCACGGTGTCGCCCACGTCGGCTACATCCCGGGCAAGGACGGCCGGGTGACCGGGCTGTCCAAGATCGCGCGGCTGGTCGACCTCTACGCCAAGCGGCCGCAGGTGCAGGAACGGCTCACCGGCCAGATCGCCGACGCGGTGATGCGCAAGCTCGATCCTCGCGGGGTGATCGTCGTCGTCGAGGCCGAACACCTGTGCATGGCGATGCGCGGGGTACGCAAGCCCGGCGCGGTGACCACCACGTCGGCGGTGCGCGGACAGTTCAAGGTCGATGCGGCATCGAGGGCCGAGGCGCTGGACCTGATCCTGCGCAGATGAGCCCGACCAAGGTGCGTGTCATGGGGGTCGTGAACGTCACCGACGACTCCTTCTCCGACGGAGGGTTGTTCCTCGACCGCGACCGCGCCGTCGAGCACGGGCTGGAGTTGATCGCCCAGGGGGCGGCGATCATCGATGTCGGCGGCGAGTCCACCCGCCCCGGTGCGGTCCGCGTCGATCCGGAGATCGAGAAGTCGAGGGTGCTGCCGGTCGTGCGTGAACTCGCCGGCCAAGGCGTCACCGTCAGCATCGACACCATGCGAGCCGACGTCGCTCGGTCCGCGCTGGAGAACGGCGCCCAGATGGTCAACGACGTGTCGGGCGGGCGCGCCGACCCGGAGATGGCCACGTTGCTCGCCGACGCGAAAGTGCCCTGGGTGCTGATGCATTGGCGCTCGGTTGGCGACGGTCGCCCGCACGATGTGCCCGACTATGGGGACGTGGTCGAGGACGTGCGGGCCGAACTGCTCGCCGGCGTGGACGCGGCGGTAGCCGCCGGCGTCGATCCCGCCAATCTCGTCATCGATCCGGGGCTGGGTTTCGCCAAGACCGGTGAACACAACTGGGCGCTGCTGCGCGCACTGCCCGAACTCGTGGCCACCGGCATCCCCGTGCTGGTCGGCGCGTCGCGCAAGCGTTTCCTCGGCACGCTGCTCGCGGACTCCGACGGCCGGCCGCGGGCGCCCGACGGCCGGGAGACCGCCACGGCAGTGATCTCGGCCCTGGCCGGGCTGCACGGCGCCTGGGGCGT
>NZ_LZKP01000071.1 GCF_001672895.1 Mycobacterium sp. E740 | reverse complement strand
TCGGAGAACCGGGTCGTGAGGCCGCCCTCGATGAGGATGACCGCCAGCGCCACGGTGCCCAGGTGGTCGGCCAGCAGCGACGCGGCGAGGTTGACCTTGTCGTCCCCCGTCGCCGCGATCATCACGTCGCACATCTGCAGCCCGGACTCCTCGAGCGCAGAGATCTCGCAGGCGTCGGCGAGCAGCCACTCCGCGGCGGGAACGGTATGCGGTTCGTAATGGCGGGCGTCGTGCTCGATCAGCAGTACCTTGTGGCCGTAGTCCAGCAGCTCCTGGGCCACGGAACGGCCGACGGCCCCCGCGCCGGCGATGCCGATCCGCATCATCGGACGCTCCTCGGCGCGCTGCAACGCGCCGTACGGCCGCCTCCAACCCCGGAACACAGCTTCATAGTGACTGATGCGGACCACATTCCGCGCGGCTACCGGGTTCGACGACCGACCCGTGCGCCGTGGTAGGTGTTTACTGCACTCACCACCCACGCCTGTCCGGGACGGGAATGAAATGACCTTGCAGCAGCTGTATCTGATACTGCTGCTCGCTGGCGTGGTGCTACTGGCCAGCATCGTCGCCACCAGGGCGGCCACCCGCGTCGGGCTGCCCAGCCTGCTGCTCTTTCTCGGCGTCGGCGTCATCGTGGGCGAGGACGGACTCGGGTTGGAGTTCGACAACTACCTGCTGGCCGACCACCTGGGCACCGTGGCGCTGGCGGTCATCCTCATCGAGGGCGGCCTCACGACCCGGTTCTCCGA
>NZ_LZKP01000070.1 GCF_001672895.1 Mycobacterium sp. E740 | reverse complement strand
GACGAGCCTGGTGCACACGGTGCAAACGTTCGCCGGCCACGAGAAGGCGATCCTCGACCACGTCACCAACGCTCGCGCGGCCGTGACGTCGGCGACGGCCGGAAAATCGGTGGCGCAGCGCAGTGCAGCGGAGAAGGACCTCGACACCGCCCTGGTCCCGTTGCTCGCGCTCGGACAGGATTATCCGCAGCTGAACTCGTCGAACAACTTCCTGAACCTGCAGGAGAACCTCGCCGATACCGAGAACAAGCTGGCGTTCGCGCGCCAGTACTACAACGACTCGGTCGCCACGCTGAACCGGTTGGTCACGACGATCCCGTGGATGTTCGTCGCACCGATGACCGGTGTCTCCGAGCGGGAGTACTACCAGACGCCGCGCTGAGCGCGGACACGTCGCCCGGACGCCGTCTCTACACTGGCGCGGTGCGCATCGTCTTCGCCGGCACCCCGGAGCCCGCCCTGCCGTCACTGCGCCGACTCATCGACTCACCGCGTCACGACGTCGTCGCGGTACTGACGCGTCCGGACGCCGCTGCGGGACGACGCGGAAAGCCGGCTCCGTCGCCGGTGGCCCGGCTGGCACTCGAGCACGACATCCCACTGCTGAGGCCGGCCAAACCGAACTCCGAGGAGTTCGTCGCCGAGCTGACCGGCTTGGGCCCGGAGTGCTGCGCCGTCGTCGCCTACGGTGCGCTGCTGCGCGAGCCGCTGCTGGCGGTGCCCGAGCACGGCTGGGTGAACCTGCACTTCTCGGTGCTGCCCGCCTGGCGGGGCGCGGCGCCGGTGCAGGCCGCGATCGCCGCCGGTGACACCGTGACCGGCGCGACGACCTTCCAGATCGAACCCGCACTCGACTCGGGGCCGGTCTACGGGGTCGTCACCGAGACCATCCGGCCGACCGACACCGCGGGCGATCTACTTGAACGCCTGTCGATTTCGGGTGCGGGGCTGCTGGAAGTGACGCTCGACGGGATCGCCGACGGGACGCTCGTCTCGGTGCCCCAGCCGTCTGACGGCGTGACGACCGCGCCGAAGATCACCGTCGAGGAAGCGCGGGTGAGATGGGATCTGCCGGCCCACGCG
The DNA here is from genome assembly GCF_001672895.1 of Mycobacterium sp. E740. Lineage (GTDB taxonomy): Bacteria > Actinomycetota > Actinomycetes > Mycobacteriales > Mycobacteriaceae > Mycobacterium. Next base: position 10,267 of record NZ_LZKP01000070.1, on the reverse strand, counting down.
GTGGATCGCCGAATCCGCGCCGTGACGCCGAATCCCGGCGCGTGGACAATGATCGGCGATCTGCGGGTGAAAGTCGGACCGGTCACCATCGACGATGGAGCACAACCGTTGGTCCCCGGCGCGATTCGGGCAGATCGCACCGGAGTACGCGTGGGGACAGCGTCCACACCGGTGCTGCTCGGTATCGTGCAGCCGCCCGGCAAGAAGCCGATGAACGCCGCCGACTGGGCTCGCGGCGCTCGCCTCGACGACACGGTGCGGGCCGAATGACCAAGCCGCCCAAGCGCACACAACGTCGCAAACCACTCGACCCGGCGCGGCGCGCCGCGTTCGATGTGCTGCGCGCGGTCTCGGAGAAGGACGCCTACGCCAACCTCGCACTGCCCGCGATCCTGCGCGACCGCGGAATCACGGGCCGCGACGCCGCTTTCGCCACCGAACTCGCCTACGGAGCATGCCGGACGACAGGTCTGCTCGACGCCGTCATCAGCCGTGCGGCCGGCCGGCCGCCCGAGCGTATCGACCCGGTACTGCTGGACCTGCTGCGGCTCGGCGCCTACCAGCTGCTGCGCACCCGTGTCGAGCCGCACGCCGCGGTCTCCACCACCGTGGAGCAGGCCGGCATCGAATTCGACTCCGCCCGAGCGGGATTCGTCAACGGAGTGCTGCGTACCATCGCGTCGCGCGACGAGCAGTCCTGGCTCGCCGAGATCGCGCCGGACGCGGACACCGATCCGATCGGCCATGCGGCGCTTGTCCATGCGCATCCACGGTGGATCGCGCAGGCGTTCGCCGACGCGCTGGGCCCCGACGCCGGCGAGCTCGATGCACTGCTGGCCAGTGACGACGACCGGCCGGCGGTCCATCTCGCGGCCCGCCCCGGCGTGCTGACCGCGGCCGAGCTGGCCACGCAGGTCGACGGGACGGCCGGCCGCTATTCGCCGTACGTCGTGTACCTGGCCGGCGGCGACCCGGGCCGACTTCAGCCGGTTCGCGACGGCGTCGCGCTTGTGCAGGACGAGGGCAGCCAGCTCGTGGCCCGGGCGCTCACCCTGGCCGAACTGGACGGCGACGACGGCGGCCGATGGCTGGACCTGTGCTCGGGGCCCGGCGGCAAGACCGCGATGCTGGCCGCGCTGGGCGACGGCGTCCGGGTGACCGCCGTCGAACCCGCACCCGCGCGCGCCGACCTCGTCGAGCAGAACACCCGCGGGCTACCGGTCGACGTCCTGCGCGTCGACGGCCGCGAACCTGGGCTCGAGCCCGGCTTCGACCGGGTGCTGGTGGACGCCCCGTGCACCGGGCTGGGGGCGTTGCGGCGCCGACCGGAGGCCAGGTGGCGACGCCGGCCCGGCGACGTGCCGCCGCTGGCCAAACTGCAGCGCGAACTTCTGGCTTCGGCGATCCGGCTGACCCGCCCGGGCGGGGTGGTGCTGTACGCGACCTGCTCACCGCACCTTGCCGAAACCGTCGGCGTCGTCGCCGACGCGCTTCGCCGCCACCCGGTCACCGCGCTGGACACCCGGCCGCTGTTCGAGCCGGTCGACAATCTCGGCGACGGGCCCTACGTGCAGCTGTGGCCGCACCGGCACGGCACCGACGCGATGTTCGCCGCCGCGCTCAAAGTAGGGTAGCCGCATGGCTGGACCCCTTATCGCGCCGTCGATCCTGGCCGCCGACTTCGCCCGGCTCGCCGACGAAGCCGGTGCGGTGCAGGGCGCGGACTGGCTGCACGTCGACGTGATGGACAACCACTTCGTGCCGAACCTGACCATCGGACAGCCGGTCGTCGAGTCGCTGCTGAAGGTGACCGACATCCCGATGGACTGCCACCTGATGATCGACAATCCCGATCGGTGGGCGCCGCCGTACGCCGAAGCCGGCGCTTACAACGTGACGTTCCACGCCGAGGCCACCGACAACCCCGTCGGCGTCGCCCGCGACATCCGCGCGGCCGGCGCCAAGGCGGGGCTCTCGGTCAAGCCGGGCACCCCGCTGGAGCCGTACCTGGAGATTCTGCCCGAGTTCGACACGCTGTTGATCATGTCGGTGGAGCCGGGCTTCGGCGGCCAGAAGTTCATTCCCGAGGTGCTGGTCAAGGTCGGCACGGCACGGCGGTTGGTCGACGCAGGCGAGCTGACGATCGTCGTCGAGATCGACGGCGGCATCAATGCCGACACCATCGAGCAGGCCGCCGAGGCGGGGGTGGACTGCTTCGTCGCAGGGTCGGCCGTCTACAGCGCAGAAGATCCCGCCGCGGCGGTGGAATCGTTGCGCCGCCAAGCCGCCGCCGCATCCAAACATCTTCGGCCATGAACCTCGAGGCCGCGATGCGGCTGGCGATCCAGCAGGCCGAGAAGGTCAAGGGCGCGACCTACCCGAATCCTCCCGTGGGAGCGGTGATCCTGGATTGCGACGGTGAGGTTGCCGGTGTGGGCGCGACCGAACCGCCGGGTGGCCCGCATGCCGAGGTGCTCGCATTGCGCAGAGCGGGCGAACGTGCCGCCGGAGGCACTGCGGTGGTGACGCTCGAGCCGTGCAACCATCACGGCCGCACCCCACCGTGTGCGGATGCCCTTGTCGCAGCGGGTGTTTCGGCGGTCGCCTATGCGGTCGCCGATCCGAACCCCGTCGCGGCCGGCGGCGCCGCCCGCCTTGGCGCCACCGGTCTGTCGGTAATGGGGGGTGTGCTCGCCGACGCGGTGGCGGGTGGCCCGCTGCGTGAATGGCTGCACAAGCAGCGCACCGGATCACCGCACGTGACTTGGAAATTCGCGACCAGCGTCGACGGGCGCAGCGCTGCGGCGGACGGCAGCAGCCAGTGGATCACCAGCGAGGCCGCGCGTGCGGACGTCCACCGCAGGCGTGGCGTCGCCGACGCGATCGTGGTGGGCACCGGCACCGTGTTCGTCGACGACCCGGCGCTCACCGCACGCCTGCCCGACGGCACGCTGGCCGAGCGCCAGCCGTTGCGCGTCGTCGTCGGCGAGCGTGAGATCGCCCAGGAGTCAAAGGTTCTCAACGACGACTCGCGGACGATGGTGATTCGCACCCACGACCCGCATGAAGTCATCAAGGCGCTGTCCGACCGCACCGACGTGCTGCTCGAGGGCGGCCCCACCCTGGCGGGCGCGTTCCTGCGTGCCGGCGTCATCGACCGGATTCTCGCTTATGTCGCGCCGATCCTGCTCGGTGGTCCGATCACGGCCGTCGACGACGTCGGGGTGTTGAGCATCGCGCACGCCCAGCGGTGGCGGTTCGACGGGATCGAGCCGATCGGGCCGGACGTGCTGCTCAGCCTCATTCCGGCGTAGCTGATTCCTCCGCGGCCAGCGGGCGGTGCTCGATGAGTTCGCGAACGCCGGCCGACCCCAGCAGTTCGCGGAACGCCTGCACCGGATAACCCACCACGGTGGAGTCGCTGAGTGCCTGCGCCGTCGCCGACCGCGGCAGGTGGAACAGCGGGCCGATCTCACCGAAGTAGTCGCCCTTGCCCGCCACCTTCAGCGTCTCCTCGCTGCCGCCGGGAAGCGCACGCACGAGCTCGATTTCACCTTCGGTCACAACGTAGATCAGGTCGCCCATCGTGCCCTGCTCGAAGAGCACGTCGCCCGCTTCGAGTTCGACGGTTTCGGGCGGGCGGTCCACCGACGCGAAGTCGGGCACCATCTCGACGACGCGATCGGCCAGCGGCAGGATCCGGCTGTCGTGCGTCGCCACGACCACCATGCGCGGTCCCGACGCCAGTTCGCGGATCAGCTTGAGTACCTCCTCGACCTGGATGAAATCCAGATGCGCGGTGGGCTCGTCGGCCAGGATCAACGGCGGGTCCAGCGCGATCGCGCGAGCCACCGCCACCCGCTGCTGCTGACCGCCGCTGAGGTCGCCGGGCCGGTGATGCAGGCGGTCCTCCAATCCGACGCGCGCCAGCAGCTGTTCGGCGCGCTTGCGCGACGCACGGCGCGACATGCCCGAGGCGCGCAGCGGGACGACGACGTTCTCGACCGCGGTGAGGCTCGGCACGAGATTGAACGCCTGGAAGACGAACCCCACCGTCTCGCGCCGGTACGTCTGAAGCTCCTTGGCGCTCAACGACGTCACGTCCACGTCGCCGAACTTGATTGTCCCGCTTGTGGGTTGGAGGATGCCGCCGAGGCAGGACAGCAGCGTCGTCTTCCCGCATCCGCTGGGTCCCATCAGGATGACCAGCGAACCCGCTGCGACATCGAGGTTGAGGCCGTCGATCGGCCGCACCGGATGACCGCCGCTGGAGTATTCGACGACGAGGTTCTGGATCGACAGATCCCCCATCACGGGCCTCCGAACGCGAGCGCCGGGTCGACGGCCACTGCGCGGTGCAGTCCGGCCGCACTCGCGATCAGACCGATCACCACCGCGATCACCGGCAGCGCGACGAACGCTTGCGTCGGCACGATGACCTGCATGGGGAACAACGGGCCGAGCAGCAGCGACAACCCCGCCCCGACCAAGGCGGCGAGCAACGCCACGATGACGGCCTGCAACGCCAGTCCGGCCATCACCGAACGGGTCGGCACCCCAATGGCTTTGAAGACGGCGAAGTCCCGCAGCCGCTCGAGCGCGGAGAGGTAGACGACCGATCCCACGATCAACGCCGCGACGATCCACAGCAGCACCGCGACGATGGTGATCGAATTGACGGCCACCTTCAGCGGACGCAGCAGGTCCTCGATGGCTCCGGCGCGGTCCACCACGCGATATCCCTTCGGCACCCGATCGAGGGATCCGCGAACCCCGATGGAGGCGACCAAGGGCTCTCCGCCATAGACCAGCCGCTGGGCGCCCTCGGTGGTCAGAAAGACGTTGGGCAGGTTCGCCAGTGCTGTCGAGTTCTCCACGAGGCCGACGACGCGCAGCTTGCGCGAAGCGATCTCGACCTCGTCGCCGACGTTTCGGCCCAGGGTGCTCGACACCATCACCTCGTCCGGGTTGGCGGGTGCGCGGCCTTGTGTCGCCGGCGGCATTCCGGGCCCGCGTTGCGGCGCACCGAAGATGTCGACGTTGCGGGTCGCGTCGCCGACAGTCGCGGTGCCCCCGGCATAGGCGAGGGGAGCGGCCGCATCCACGCCCGGCGCGCCGGCGATGCGCCGCAACTCGACTGGCGCGAAGGGCGTCGCCCCCACGAAGGGACCCGACGCGCCGGCCTTGACCACGAACTGGTCGACGCCGAGTGAGTCGACCGTGCGTCGGGCCTCGGTCTGAAAGCCGTTGGCCAACCCGGTCAGAACCAGGGTCATTCCGAAGATGATCGCTGTGGACAACACCGCGATGGCGAAACGTCGCCTTCTCCACTGCATGTCGCGCAGGGCAGCGGTGAGCATGTCGGCGACGTTACCCAGGGGTGTCGGTCGGTGGGCCGGGTTTGGCCTACTTGGCGAAGGCGCTCACCAGCGTGTTACAGAACGCTGCCAGATCGTCCGGCTTGCGGCTGGACACCAAAGTGTTTGGCCCACAGGAGCATTCGACCACCTCGTCGTCAACCCAGTTCGCGCCCGCGTTGATCAGGTCGGTCTTGACGCTCGGCCACGACGTCATGGTGCGGCCGCGCACCACGTCCGCCTCGACGAGTGTCCACGGGCCGTGACAGATGACCGCGACCGGCTTGCCCGCCTCGAAGAAGCCTTTGGCGAGCGCGACCGCTGCGGCGTCGGTGCGCAGGTTGTCGGGGTTGGCGACACCTCCCGGCAGCACCAGGCCGGCATAGTCGTCTGCCGACACCGAATCGGCGGACTTGTCGGCCTGGAAGGTGTCGGCCGGGGTCAGATGGTTGAACGCCTGAACTTTTCCGACCTCCGTCGACACCAATTCCGGGGTTCCGCCGGCCTCTTCGACGGCCTTCCAGGGTTCGGTCAGCTCGACCTGTTCGACGCCTTCGGGCGCGACCAGGAATGCAATCTTCTTGCCGGTCAGTGCACTTGCCATCAGCTTTCTCCGTCTACGTAGTCGTCTGGGCACGCATACCCGGCGTGGGAAGGGGCAAACAGGACGCTCACGTCGGTACACTCGTACCAAAGTGGACCCCGATGCGGTCCGCGGTAATCGCGCTTTCACCGACGATTCGCGCGCTGGTGAGCGAACAAAGGACGAACCATGACTGCACTGCAGGACTGGCTCAGCAACCGCCCGATGGATCCCCGAACGATCGCAGCGTTGATCTGCGACACCTTCCGGGGCCAACCTCCGGAGGAAGAGGCCGTGCGACCGGCCGAGCCCGCGCTGCTGCGGCCGGGCCTCGAGCGTTGCTAGCGGTCCGCCGCCTCGACGGCGACTTCGTCGGCGTGCTCATTCCTGCCGCTGATCAGCAGTCCGAGTAGCGCACCGGCGACGCACACGACAGCGGTCGCCAGGAAGATGACGCCGTACTGCATGGTGTAGGCCTCCACCGTCGCGCGGGCCAACCGCGCGGCCTGCGCGGCCATCAGGCCGCCGGGGCTGGTCGCGGTCGGCGCCGGCAAGGCGTCGAGGCGCTCCTGGAAGTACTGGTTGAACTTGTACAGTCCCCAAGCGGTCAGCGCGGCCAGGCCGATCAGCATGCCGATCATGCGGGCGACGACGACGGCCGCCGAAGCGATGCCGTGCTGGACGGGCGGCACCACCCGCAGCGTGGCCGAGGTCAGGGGGCCGATCACCAACCCCAGCCCGACACCGGCGATGGCGAGGTCGGTGTCGAGTACCGGCAAGCCGACGAAGCCGAGGTCGTGGCGGGCGGACAGCACGTCGACGCCCCAGTTCGAGACCAGCCAGTAGCCGCCTGCGGCGACCAGGAGACCGGCGAAGGCCACCGCCCGATCACCGATCCGGGTCGCGATCCAACCGCCGATCACCGCGCCGATCGGCAGCGCGATCAGGAAGCGCAGCAGCAGGAAAACGGCTTCGTTCTGGTCCTTGCCGAGCACGCCCTGCCCGAACAACTCGACGTTGACCAGCGTCACCATCAGGGCCGCACCCGCACACAGCGATGCACCCAGCGCGGCCAGGAACGGCCGGAAGTGGACGCCGGCGGGCTCGATCAGCCGTGTGCGTGCGAACCGTTCCCAGACGAAGAACGCCACGAGCGCCACCGTCGCGGCCAGGAGCACCGGCAGCCCGTAGCTCGGCAGAATCTTGCGGCCGTCCGGCGCCGGGTTGTAGAGCCCGATCACCGTCAGGCCGAGTGCGACGGCGAGCAGCACGCCGCCGACCACGTCCACCTTCTCGGGGTCCTCGGACTTGAGCCGCGAAGGCAGGCTGAAATGGATCAGCACCATCGCGACGGCCGCCAAGGGCACATTGATCCAGAACACGTCGCGCCATGTGCTCAGCACCGCGACCACGCCTATGCCGTAGAGCGGGCCCAGCACGCTGCCCAGCTCCTGGGCGGCGCCGATGCCGCCCAGCACCGACGCCCGGTTGCGGGTGGCCCACAGGTCAGCGGCCAGCGCCAGCGTGACCGGCAGTAGCGCACCGCTGGCGACGCCCTGGATCGTGCGCCCGATCACCATCGGAACGAGGTCGTTCGACAGAGCGGTGACGACCGAACCGACCGCGAAGCCGGCCAGGCTCAGCTGCAGGATGAATTTGCGTCCGAACCGGTCGGAGGCGCGGCCCAGCAGCGGCATCGCCGCGATGTAGCCCAGCAGATAACACGTGATGATGGGTGTCACCCGCTGCAGCTGGTTCACGGGGATGCTGAGGTCGACGATGATGTCGCGGATGATCGCGACGACGACGTACGTGTCGAGCGCGCCGAGCAGCACTGCGAGGCCACCCGCGCTGATCGCGATGCGGCGGTTCGACGTCGTCGTCGCAGCGGTTCCGCTATCCGTGGCCTGCACTGAAGCCGACATCAGGCCGCGGGCGGCTTGGCGACGGTCACGGGCTTGCCCCACTCGGACAACGCCATGGTGACGCTCGAGTCCGGCTGGGTCTGCAGTTTGATCTGGGCCGGTTTGTGATCGCCGTCCTCGGCGATCCACGCTGTGGCGGGCACCGGACCGGTGGCCGCGATCTGCGGTGCGATCTTGTTCACCACATCAGCGCTGACGTTGCCGGTGATGCGCACGGTCTGCACCCCGTTGATCGTCTCCCGGCCGTCGGCCTTCGGGTCGGAGAAGTTGGCCAGCACGTTGGCCACACCCGTCTGCGGATTGAGGATGAGCGAGGCGTCGTAGATGTCGGCGGCGGGGCCGAAGTTCGACAAGGCGGCGCCCGGGGTCAGCGTGGCGTAGAGGTTGCCGTCGACGACCTTGAACTCCACGCCTTCGAGGCGCTGGCCCATCATCAGCAGGTTGACTTTGCCTTGGGCGGTGAAGGCCGGGGCGTTGCTGAGGTCGCCTTCCAGCATCTCGATCGGCAGCTTCTCGTTCTTGCCGTCGACCGTCAGCTTGATATGGGCGCTTGTCTGGGTCTTGGTGGTCTGGCTCGACTGCTGTAGGAGGGTCGCAGCATCCGGAAGGTTCTCGGTGGACTCATCCGACTTCGAGCATCCCGCGAGGAAGGCGATGGCGGCGGCGAGCGTGGCGACGATCAGCAAGAGGCGCTTGGGCATGACTGCATCGTAGAGGGTGCGGCCGCGTGGACCCGGCGGGCGTGACGCGCGCAGCGGCGATCTGGATAGTCTGGCGTCGTGTTCACCGGAATCGTCGAAGAGGTCGGCGAGGTCGTCGCCAAGGAGGAACTCGGCGACTTCGCCCGGCTCGCCATCCGCGGCCCCGTCGTGACGTCGGATGCCCGTCACGGCGACTCGATCGCGGTGAACGGCGTGTGCCTGACGGTCGTCGAGGTGAGGCCCGACGGCGTGTTTACCACCGACGTGATCGGGGAGACGCTGGACCGGTCGAGCCTTGGTGGCGTGGGGGTGGGCAGCCCGGTCAACCTGGAGCGTGCGGCGGCGATCAACAGCCGACTGGGCGGACACATCGTGCAGGGGCATGTGGACGGGACCGGCCACGTCGTCGCGCGCACGCCGTCGGAGCGGTGGGTGTTGGTGCGCGTCGCCCTGCCGACGGCACTGTCCCGCTATGTCGTCGAGAAGGGCTCGATCACCGTCGACGGGGTGTCGCTGACGGTCTCCGGCCTCGGGCATGACTGGTTCGAGGTGTCGTTGATCCCGACGACCCTCGACCTCACGACGCTCGGCCGCGCCGAGGTCGGCACGCGCGTCAACCTCGAGGTCGACGTGATCGCGAAATATGTCGAACGGCTGCTTTCTCAGAATCCGTACAGGAACAGCTGAAACGCCGAACAGGTCGCGCTCGATTGGGAGGGCGGTGTGGGGCCAACCCGCCCGAGCGACCGACTAGCCCGGTGGGCGCGCAGCGGTTGCCGAACTCTGTCCCCCGGTTTGTGGATGGTAGGGAAACCCCTGATTCCTTTTTGCTAGCGAGAACGTAGCGTTGCTGTCGAGTCCTCGTGGCAGGGAGCAAACAGGGCTCTCACATCCGGCACAGTGAGTAAGCAGAAATTCGCTGACGAACTGACCTGAGTCAGCGAATTACCTGACAGCACTTTGGGGAGAAATCGATGGGTAAGCACGAGGAACAGCCCTCGCGGCGTGGGCGTAGAGCAGTAGGGGCGGCTGTGGGCGCGGGCGTTCTGCTGTTCTCCCCGATGACCGCCACAGCCCTAGCCGCTGTGGCGCACGCGACCGAACCCGGGGAGGGACCCGGCGGCGACGGCGGCAGTGGCGGCGGCCCACCAGGCGGTAGCGGCAGCGTTGTGCGCGATCAGATCAACACGGCCCGCACCACCTTCAAGACGGGGTTGGGGGAGTTGAAGTCTGAACGTCGCGAGGCGAAGCAGGCGGGCAAGGACGCCGTCAACGAGGTCAAGCAGCAGATCCGCGACTACAAACAAGAGTTCAAGAGCGAGATCCGCGACATCAAACGCGGCCCCTAGGCTGAACCGGCTTCCGGGCTGAGCAACCGTTCGACATATTTGGCGGCTAGGAACGAACTGAACGCTGTACTCAAGTGCAACATAACCGGCCAGCTTGACGCGTTGTAGCCGCGAATACGTTCGACCGAAGAGCTCTCCTCATCGATTAGATGGGAGGGCCTCCTTGGCCGCCGCCGGTACCGTGCTTTATGTCGCGGATATCGCTGCGGAAATCCTTCTTCAGGTCGCGCATCTGCTCTTTGACCGCGTTGACGGCGTCCTTGCCCGCCTGCTTCGCCTCGCGACGTTCAGACTTCAACTCCCCCAACCCCGTCTTGAAGGTGGTGCGGGCCGTGTTGATCTGATCGCGCAC
>NZ_LZKP01000069.1 GCF_001672895.1 Mycobacterium sp. E740 | reverse complement strand
CCCTCCCAACCGATGTCCTCGCCGCCGAATGTCAAGCGCCAACCGTGCAACCACCCCGCCCCGAGCGCAGCGCCCAGTGCGCCGGCGCAGCCGGGCGAACCGTCGCCGTCTGCGTCACCGGCGCCCAAACCGCCCCCGAGCCCGACCGTCACCGCGCTGCCTGCGCCGCCGCCCGAACCGGGAACCACGTGCCGGGAAGCGTCATGACGACTCAGCCGCAGTCCGCTGTCGCCGTCACGCCGCCGCTTCCCAACCGGCGCAACGCCGAACTGCTTCTGCTCGGATTTGCCGCCGTCATCACGACTTTCGCGTTGCTGCTCGTCGAGGCGAATCAGGAACACGGCGTGCACTGGGACCTCGCGCAGTACACGGTCGCGTATCTGGCTCTGTTCAGCGGTGCGCACCTCGCGGTGCGCCGCTTCGCACCCTACGCCGACCCACTGCTGCTTCCGGTCGTCGCGCTGCTGAACGGCTTGGGGCTGGTGATGATTCACCGCCTCGACCTCGCGGCCGGTGAGGTCAAACAGGGCGGCTTGGGTGGCACCGCGAACCAGCAGATGCTGTGGACGCTGCTCGGTGTCGTCGGGTTCTCGCTGATCGTGATCTTCCTGCGCGACCATCGACTGCTGGCCCGATACGGCTACGTGTGCGGGCTCACCGGCCTGATCCTGCTTGCCATCCCGGCCGTGCTGCCCCGTTCGATGTCGGAGCAGAACGGCGCGAAGATCTGGATTCAGTTGCCCGGCTTCTCGATTCAGCCGGCCGAGTTCTCGAAGATCCTGCTGCTGATCTTCTTCGCCTCGGTGCTGGTCTCCAAGCGTGACCTGTTCACCAGCGCCGGCAAGCACGTCCTCGGCATGGACCTCCCCCGCCCCCGCGACCTCGCTCCCCTGCTCGCCGCCTGGATCGCCTCGGTCGGGGTGATGATCTTCGAAAAGGACCTCGGCACTTCCCTGCTGCTGTACGGGTCGTTCCTGGTGCTGGTCTACGCGGCCACCGAGCGGCTCAGCTGGGTCGTGATCGGTCTGGCGTTGTTCGCGGCGGGAAGCGTTGTGGCGTATCACGTTTTCGACCACGTCCAGGTTCGCGTGCAGACGTGGCTGGACCCCTTCGCCGACCCCGACGGCGCGGGTTACCAGATGGTGCAGTCGCTGTTCAGCTTCGCCACCGGCGGCATCTTCGGCACCGGGCTGGGCAACGGGCAACCCGGCACCGTGCCCGCGGCGTCGACCGACTTCATCATCGCGGCCGTCGGTGAGGAACTCGGTCTGGTCGGCCTGGCCGCGGTGCTGATGCTCTACACCATCGTCATCATCCGGGGGCTGCGCACCGCGATCGCCGTCCGCGACAGTTTCGGCAAGCTGCTGGCCGCCGGCCTCGCCTCGACGCTCGCGCTGCAGCTGTTCATCGTCGTCGGCGGTGTGACCAAGCTGATCCCGCTGACGGGGCTGACCACTCCCTGGTTGTCCTACGGCGGCTCCTCGCTGCTGGCGAACTACGCGCTGCTCGCCATCCTGGTTCGGATCTCGCATTCGGCCCGCCGGCCGATCGTCGCCGGCTCGACCGCGCCCACCCCGATCGCCGCCGCCAGCACCGAGGTGATCCAGAAGGTATGAACACCTCGCTGCGCCGCATCGCCGTGACCGTCATGGCCCTGATCGTGCTGCTGCTCGCCAACGCGACCCTCACGCAGGTGTTCACCGCCGACGGGTTGCGGTCCGATCCGCGCAACCAGCGCGTGCTGCTCGACGAGTACTCCCGCCAGCGCGGGCAGATCTCGGCCGGCGGGCAGTTGCTCGCCTACTCGGTGTCGACCAACGGCCGGTTCCGGTTCCTGCGCGTGTACCCCGACCCCATGGCATACGCACCGGTCACCGGCTTCTACTCCCTGCAGTACTCGAGCAGCGGGCTGGAGCGCGCCGAGGACAGCATCCTCAACGGCTCCGACGAGCGGCTGTTCGGCCGCCGGCTCGCCGACTTCTTCACCGGTCGCGACCCTCGCGGCGGCAACGTCGACACCACGATCAAACCGCGGGTGCAGCAGGCCGCCTGGGAGGCGATGCAGGGCGGCTGCAACGGGCCCTGCAAGGGCGCGGTGGTGGCCCTCGAGCCGTCGACCGGGAAAATCCTGGCGATGGTGTCGACACCGTCGTACGACCCCAACCTGCTGGCCACCCACGACATGGCCGCCCAGACGGCGGCCTGGCAGCGGCTGCGCGACAACCCCGACTCGCCGCTGCTGAACCGCGCGATCTCCGAGACCTACCCACCCGGGTCGACGTTCAAGGTGATCACCACCGCGGCCGCGCTGCAGCACGGGGCGACGGTAGACACGCAGCTCACCTCGCAACCGCGAATTCCGTTGCCCGACAGCACCGCAACGCTCGAGAACTACGGCGGCACCCCCTGCGGCGGCGGGCCCACCGCCTCGCTGCGGGAGGCCTTCGCCCGATCGTGCAACACCGCGTTCGTCGAGTTGGGCATCGATACCGGCGCCGACGCGCTGCGGTCGACCGCCCAAGCGTTCGGTCTCGACGAGCTCGCACCGATGATCCCGTTGCAGGTCGTCGAGTCCACGGCCGGGCCGATCCCCGACGCCGCCGCGCTGGGCATGTCCAGCATCGGCCAGAAGGACGTTGCGCTCACCCCGCTGCAGAACGCAATCATCGCCGCGACCATCGCGAACGGCGGGGTTGCGATGGAGCCGTATCTGGTCGATAGCCTGAAGGGGCCCGATCTCGCGAACATCGCCTCGACGGCTCCGCAGGAGATGCGCCGGGCGGTGTCGCAGCAGGTCGCCGATACACTTACGGACTTGATGGTCGCCGCCGAGCAGGTGACGCAGCAGAAGGGAGCCATCGCCGGCGTGCAGATCGCATCCAAGACCGGCACAGCGGAGCACGGCACCGATCCGCGCAACACCCCTCCGCATGCCTGGTACATCGCCTTCGCGCCGGCTCAGGCCCCCAAGGTGGCGGTTGCGGTGCTGGTCGAGAACGGCGGTGACCGGCTTTCTGCCACGGGCGGGGCGCTGGCCGCGCCGATCGGGCGCGCCACGATAGCCGCTGCGCTGCGGGAGGGGTCATGACGGCCCGCGTGGGAGTGACGCTGTCCGGTCGCTACCGGCTGCAGCGGTTGATCGCCACCGGCGGCATGGGCCAGGTCTGGGAGGCGGTCGACTCGCGGCTGGGTCGCCGGGTCGCGGTGAAGGTCCTCAAGGCCGAGTACTCCACCGACCCGGAGTTCGTCGAGCGGTTCCGCGCCGAAGCGCGCACCGTCGCGATGCTCAACCATCCCGGCATCGCGAGCGTGTACGACTACGGCGAGACCGACATGGACGGCGAAGGCCGCACCGCCTACCTGGTGATGGAACTGGTCAACGGTGAGCCGCTGAACTCGGTGCTCAAGCGGACCGGCCGGCTGTCGCTGCGCCATGCGCTCGACATGCTCGAGCAGACGGGCCGCGCATTGCAGGTCGCCCACACCGCGGGCCTGGTGCACCGCGACGTGAAGCCGGGCAACATCCTCATCACCCCGACGGGTCAGGTCAAGCTCACGGACTTCGGCATCGCCAAGGCCGTCGACGCCGCCCCGGTCACGCAGACCGGGATGGTGATGGGCACCGCGCAGTACATCGCGCCCGAGCAGGCGCTGGGCCACGACGCGACCGCCGCCAGTGATGTCTACGCGCTGGGAGTCGTTGGCTACGAATCGGTTTCGGGCAAGCGCCCGTTCACGGGCGACGGTGCGCTGACGGTGGCGATGAAGCACATCAAGGAGACGCCGCCGCCGCTGCCCGCCGATCTGCCGCCCAATGTGCGCGAGCTGATCGAGATCACCCTGGTCAAGAACCCCGGAATGCGGTACCGCTCCGGGGGCGCCTTCGCCGATGCGGTGGCCGCGGTGCGCTCCGGGCGTCGGCCGCCGCGGCCGAACGCCGCACCCTCGATCGGTCGGGCCACTCCCACCGCGGTGCCGTCGGCCACCCAGGCCCGGGCGGCCGCGGACATGACGGGTCGCGCCCCGGCCACCGCCGCGCGGCCCCGGCCGGCGACCGGCAGCCACCGGCCGCCACCGGCGCGACGTTCGTTCTCGTCGGGACAGCGCGCGCTGCTGTGGGCCGCGGGTGTGCTCGGGGCGCTGGCGATCATCATCGCGATCCTGATCGTGCTGCAAGCCCAGGACCAACGGGACAAGCAGAGCCCGCCGTCGACCATCACCAACACCATCACCGAGACGACGCCGTACCAGTCGCCCGCGGCCCTGCCCGATCTGCTGCCGGACGGGACCGGACGCGGCGCCGACAGTGGTGGTAGGGGAGAATCTGGGGTAATCACCCCGCAGGCGACTGCGGCACCGGCAACGGCGCTGGTGTCGCTGTCGTCCCCGGCACATGAGCTGGACCTGCGGCTCCCGGCTTCAGAACAGACATCGCCATGACGACCCCGCAACACCTGTCCGACCGCTACGAGCTGGGGGAGATCCTCGGCTTCGGCGGCATGTCCGAAGTGCATCTCGCCCGCGACCTGCGCCTGCACCGCGACGTCGCGATCAAGGTGCTGCGCGCGGATCTCGCCCGCGACCCGAGCTTCTACTTGCGGTTCCGCCGTGAAGCGCAGAACGCCGCCGCGCTGAACCATCCCGCGATCGTCGCGGTCTACGACACCGGCGAAGCCGAGACGTCCACCGGTCCGCTGCCCTACATCGTGATGGAGTACGTCGACGGGGTCACGCTGCGCGACATCGTCCACAGCGACGGCCCGATGGAGCCGCGGCGTGCCATCGAGGTGATCGCCGACGCGTGCCAGGCGCTCAACTTCAGCCACCAGCACGGGATCATCCACCGCGACGTCAAGCCGGCCAACATCATGATCAGCAAGACCGGTGCGGTGAAGGTGATGGACTTCGGCATCGCCCGCGCGCTGGCCGACGCGAACAGCGTCACCCAGACCGCCGCGGTGATCGGGACCGCCCAGTACCTGTCGCCGGAACAGGCGCGCGGCGAGAAGGTCGACGCCCGTTCCGACGTCTACTCGCTGGGCTGTGTCCTCTACGAAATCCTCACCGGCGAGCCGCCTTTCGTCGGTGACTCGCCCGTCGCCGTCGCCTATCAGCACGTCCGCGAGGACCCGGTGCCGCCGTCGCAGCGGCATGCTGACATCACCCCCGAGCTCGACGCGGTGGTGCTGAAGTCGCTGGCGAAGAACCCCGACAATCGCTACCAGACCGCGGCCGAGATGCGGGCCGACCTGGTGCGCGTGCACAGTGGCGAGCAGCCGGACGCCCCGAAGGTGTTCACCGACGCCGAACGCAGTTCGCTGCTGTCGTCGCCGCCGAACCACGAGCGCACCGAACCGATCGAGCCGATGCCTGCGCCGCCGGTGTACGCCGACCGCGAGCGCCGCGGGTCGGTCGGCCGGTGGCTGGCCGCGGTGGCGGTGCTGGCCGTGCTCACCGTCGTCGTCACGATCGCGATCAACATGTTCGGCGGGGAGACCCGTGCAGTGGACGTGCCGAACGTGAGCGGGCAGCCCTCGGCGGACGCGATCGCCGAGCTGCAGAACCACGGGTTCAAGACCCGCACGCAGCAGCGGCCGGACTCGGCGGTGCCGCCCGACCACGTCATCAGCACCGATCCCAGCGCCGACTCGTCGGTGGAGGCGGGCGAGGAGATCACGCTGAACGTCTCCACCGGCCCGGAGCAGCGCGAGGTCCCCGACGTCAAGAACCTGTCCTACGCCGACGCGGCGCGCAAGCTGGCCGACGCCGGATTCGAGAAGTTCAAGCCCTCGACGTCGCCGTCGACACCGGAACTCAAGGACAGGGTGCTCGGCACCAATCCGCCCGCGAACCAGACGTCGGCGATCACCAACGAGATCACGATCGTCGTGGGCTCGGGACCGGAGAGCCGCTCGGTCCCTGACGTCGGGAACCAGACCGAGGCGTCGGCGCGCCAGATTCTGACCGCCGCGGGATTCACGAACGTGGTGCCGGTCCAGGTCGACAGCCCCGAACCCTGCGGGCAGGTGGTCGGGACGCTGCCGACCCCAGGCCAGGAGTCGCCGGTCGATGCCCCGGTCCAGTTGAAGCTTTCGGCGTGCAACCAGTTCCTGATGCCCGACCTTCGCGGGATGTTCTGGGTGGACGCCGAACCACGGCTGCGCGCGCTCGGCTGGACAGGCGCGCTGGACAAAGGCGCCGACGTGCGCGACAGCGGTCAGCGCACCAACGCCGTCGTCAACCAGAGCCCGGCACCGGGCAGCAGCGTGAACTTCCGCGGAACGATCACGCTGAGCTTCGCGTCGTAGCCGCCGTGACGGCGCTCGACACCTCGTCCTCCAGTCGGCGCACCAGCGACTCCTCGGGTGCGGCGCCGCAGTAGCCGAGCCAGTTGGCCAGCATGCGGTGGCCACCCTCGGTGAGGATCGACTCGGGGTGGAACTGCACCCCGTGGATCGGTAGATCGACGTGCCGCACGCCCATGATGACGCCGCCCTCGGTCCGTGCGATGACCTCCAGCTCGGGGGGCACCGTGTCCGGCAGGATGGTCAGCGAGTGGTACCTGGTGGCCGTAAACGGATCCGGAAGTCCTTGCAGCACACCGGAATTCGCATGATGGACGACGCTGGTCTTGCCGTGCAGCAGTTCGGGAGCGCGGTCGACGGTCGCGCCGAAGGCCACCCCAATCGCCTGGTGGCCCAGGCACACGCCCAGCAGCGGCGTCCCGGTCGCGGCACACGCCTCGACCAGCGCGATGGATGCCCCGGCACGCTCCGGCGTGCCAGGCCCGGGGCTGAGCAGCACCCCGTCGAACTCCTCGGCCACGTCGGCGGCGGAGGCGAGGCGGTCATCGTCGTTGCGCCACACCTGCGCGTGCACCCCGAGCTGGCCCAGGTACTGGACCAGGTTGAACACGAAGCTGTCGTAGTTGTCGACGACCAAGACCTGCATCAGCCCAGGCTACTGGGTTGGGATTTCGGCAATCACCAGCCGATGGGTCCGGCCGGCTTGGCGAACTTCATCCGGACCGGGTCCTTGTGCCCGGCGAGTTGCACCTCGGCGCGCGGTTCCTCCGAGTAGCCGAGCCCGAAGCGCACCACGTACTGGCGGTAGAGGTTGACCAGGGGAGCGGCCGCCAGCGCCGCCTGCATCGCCGACGCGTCGCCGATCGCGGTGATCACGTATGGCGGACTGTACGTGCGGCCGTTGAGCAGCAGCGTGTTTCCGACGCAACGGGGCGCCGACGTGCCGATGATCCGCTGGTCCTGCATCTGGATACCCTCGGCGCCGGCGCTCCACAAGGCGTTGAGGACGGCGTCGATGTCCTGTTGGTGCACGACGAGGTCGTCGGGGGAGGCGTCGCGGGGGAACCGGCCCTCGGCGTCCCGCTGGGCGTCGTTGAGCGTGACGACGAGCCCGGCGCCGCGCAGCGGGTCCAGGCCGGCCTCGGCCGCCAGGCGCGCGGCACGTCCGGTGATCGCGGCGAGCGCGGCGTCCGCCCCGGGGCTGCCCCCGTGATGGGTGTCGACGGCCGTCACCAGCGAATCCCGCTCGGCGGCGAGCCGGTCCACCGACTGCTGGGTCTCCCGGACCAGGTCGACGAGCCGGGGCGCGTCGCTGCGGCGGATGTCGTCGCCGCCGGAGACGTCGTGGGTCGCGGCGAGCAACAATCCGGCAAGCAGGCAGACCACCGGCACGCCGTACCGCCACACGCTCGAACGCTGGGCGGGCGCTCGAGTCCCGCGCCTGCGAAAGCGGTGGCGTAACCCCTGCATCGGGCTTCCCTGACTGTGCTGTGGCGGGCCTACGTTAGGCTCGTACCTAACATCGTCGCACCCAGTTGTCCCGAAGGTACCCATGCCCAAGTCCAAGGTTCGCAAGAAGAACGACTTCGCCGTCAGCCCGGTGAGCCGGACGCCCGTCAAGGTCAAGGCGGGCCCGTCGAGCACGTGGTTCGTGGTGCTGTTCGTCGGCCTGATGCTGATCGGTCTCGTCTGGCTGCTGGTTTTCCAGCTGGCGTCGTCCGCCATTCCGTTCCTCGCCGACCTGGGCCCGTGGAACTACGCGATCGCGTTTGCCTTCATGATCACCGGACTGTTGCTCACCATGCGGTGGCGCTGACGGGTTCGTCGTGTTCGATGAATTCATTCTGGTCACCAGTCGTTAGCCTGCCAGCAACCGCGGAGTAATCAGATCACACCGATGTGATTCATCCCCATTGGGGATAGCACTTGTGGATAACCGCATCGACTGCGGTGAGAGGGTGTGCAGAACCCATGCAGCAAACTCAGTGGAGTCCGTCGACTGCTGGCATCGCCGCGTGTGGAATCGGAGGCCTGATCTTGGTGATCGCCGCTGTGACCCTGATCACAGACCTGCCGGGCCGCGTTCTGGCCGGCGTTGCCGGTGCGGGTTTAGTTGTGTTTGCAAGCCTCTCGTGGCGTGCCCGGCCGAAGCTGGCAATCGAAGCGGGTGGGCTTGTCGTCCGCGGCTTGTTCGGCGCGAAGGTGTTGCCGCGCACCGACATCAAGCTGATCCGGATCACCGAGTTCCGGCGGTTGGCCCGCAAAGTTCGGCTACTTGAAATCGACACCATCGACGACCGGCTGCTCGTATTCACGCGGTGGGATCTGGGTACCGATCCGCTGCACGTGCTGGACGCGCTGACCGCTGCCGGTTACGCCGGGGGCGGCGCCTGAGCGCTGGGCTCAGGCGATGGTGATCGAGTCGACGACCACGGGATCGGTCGGCCGGTCGCTGCGGTCCGTCGCCGTCGTCGCGATCGCGTCGACGACCTTCTGCGACTCGGGGTCGACAACCTCGCCGAAGATCGTGTGCTTGCGGTTCAGGTGCGGAGTCTTGGTGACGGTGATGAAGAACTGCGATCCATTGGTGCCGGGGCCGGCGTTGGCCATCGCCAGCAGGTAGGGCTTGTCGAACTGCAGCTCGGGATGGAACTCGTCCTCGAACTTGTAGCCCGGCCCACCGCGGCCGGTGCCCGTCGGGTCGCCGCCCTGGATCATGAAGCCGTCGATGACGCGGTGAAAGACGACGCCGTCGTAGAAGGGCCCGGACGTGCTGCCCGAAGCGTTCTCGCCGCTGTAGTCCTTGGTTCCCTGTGCCAGTCCCACGAAGTTGGCGACGGTCTTGGGCGCATGGTTTCCGAAGAGTGCGATCTTGATGTCGCCGCGGTTGGTGTGCAGGGTCGCGGTCGCTGTCTGAATGGGGCTCGTCACGGGATGCCAGTGTGCCACGCCGCTTTGGCGACCCAACGGGCACCGCTGAGTTGCGCTAGATGGCAGGCTGTTAGCACCCCCGCCCGCAGGAGCGAAAGAGGTGCGTCATGAGCTCGAAGACGGAAGTCCGGTTGACTCCCGGTCAGCGGTTGAGCCGCGGCCTGAAGTACACGGCTGTCGGCCCGGTCGACGTCACGCGCGGCGCGCTGGGTCTGGGGGCCAACGGAGCTGCGTCCTCGGCGTCATGGGTAGGCGAACGCTATCGCCGCAGCCGCCTGCAGGCGCAGCTGAATCTCGCCACCGCTCAGGAGGCGATCGCACAGGAGATCACCGCGGCGCAGGAGAGGGTCTCGCAGGCGCTGGCGGGTGCTTCGCCGCACGCCGCCAAGACGCGGTTGCGCAGGCGCAGGCTGATACTGGCCGGCGTCGGAGTCGCGGCGTTGGCCGGGGGAGCGGTGGCGTTCTCGATAGTGCGACGCTCGACGCGGCCGGAGCCGTCGCCGCTGCCGCCCAGCGTGGAGGTCTCGCCGCGGCCGTGAGAAGCGCCGTGCGCGAAGGGAAGTGGAGTGGAGCCTAGGAGAATCGAACTCCTGACATCTACCTTGCAAAGGTAGCGCTCTACCAACTGAGCTAAGGCCCCTGGACTGCCTGCGGCGCGTCGGGCGCCGTGTGCCACACCTCGGCGCCGTGGCGTGACCGCCAGACGGCGACTGCGACTGCGGCGGCGATCGCCGTGGCGATCAACAGCACCCGCCTCATGGTGGAAACCTTTCCGTGGGGCTAGGAGGACTCGAACCTCCGACCTCTTCGTTATCAGCGAAGCGCTCTAACCGCCTGAGCTATAGCCCCGTATCGCCGCTACGGCCGAGCGACGAGATTACCGCAATCGTAGGCTTCCGCCCAAACCGCGAAGCGCGCCTCAGTCGCGTCGGGCGGGCCGACAATCAGTCCCGGTCGGCGAGCGTGACTTCCACGCCCCCGACCAAGTCCGTGGTCAGGTTGTAGACGAACGCGCCGATGGTCGCCATCGCGGTCAACAGCACGATGTTGACCAATCCGATCAGCGTCGCGCTGCCGAAGATGGTGCCCGCGGAGACGAGTTCGCCGCCGGAGCCGCCGCCGGCGCTGGTGAGCAGATCGCCGACATTGCTGTTGAGCTTGCTCCATACGCCCATCCCGCCGAGGACCAGGTAGAGGAACGCGACCGCGATCATCCACACGAAGAACAGCGCGACGGACAGCACCGCGGAGACCTTCAAGGTGCTCCAAGGGTCGATCCGGCGGATCTGCATGCTCGCGCGAACGGGGCCCTTGTGCCGGGTGCCGACCTGGACGCGGGGGCCCGAGGGCGGCCGGTGCGCCGGTTCCGCGCCGGGCCGCTCGGCAGGTTTGCGTTGCTGCTGGGCTTGCGGCGGGCGCGGCATCGGTCCGGACAGGTCCGGCAGCTCGCTGGCGTAGGTCTCCTGGCGCTGTGCATCCGGCCCGGGCCGGTCACCGCGCGGCGGCGCCTCCTCGGTCGAAGGGCCGCCCGAGGTGAACCGGTTCGTCCGCGCTGCCGGCCCCCGGCCGTCGTCGGCGGGCCGCTCCGGCGGTCGTTGACCGGGCTGCGGCTGTCCCGACTGCGCCGCCCTCGCCGCAGGTCCGCGCTGCCAGGGCGGGACGTCTGGGCGGTCGGCGACCTCCGGCCGGGCGCCGAGCGCGTCGTTGTTGGCCGCGGAGCCGTTGGCAGGGCCGGTTGCGGGGCCCGGACTTTCGCCCACACGGGGGCGTCCCGGCTCGTTCGGTGAACTCACCTACGGCTCCTCACTGGTCGAGTCACTGCTCAGGCCCCGGGGTCGGTGTTGACCTCGTCGGTGCTGTCGCCTTCCTCCGCGTTGCGCGCGATGGCTATCAGTGTCGTTCCCTCACCCAGGTTCATCAACCGAACACCCTTGGTTTGCCGCCCGGCCTTTCGGACCTGGCGAGCGGCTGTCCGGATGACACCCCCACCCGATGTGATGGCGTACAACTCTGTGTCGTCATCGACGATCAACGCACCCACAAGATTGCCACGGCGTTTGTCGTATTGGATCGTCAGGACCCCTTTGCCGCCGCGGCCCTGTACCGGGTACTCGTCGATCGCGGTGCGCTTGGCGTATCCGCCGGAGGTGGCGACCAGCAGGTAGGTGTCCGGCCGCACCACGTTCAGCGACAGCAGCGCGTCGTCGGTGTTGAACCGCATGCCCTGCACACCGGAGGTGGCCCGGCCCATCGGCCGCAGCGCCTCGTCGGTCGCCGAGAACCGGATCGACTGGCCCTTGGCCGACACCAGCAGCAGATCGTCGTCGGCCGAGCACAACACGGCGCCGACGAGCTCGTCGCCGTCGCGCAGGTTCACCGCGACGATGCCGCCCGACCGGTTGGAGTCGAAGTCGACCAGCTTGGACTTCTTCACCAGCCCGTTGCGGGTCGCCAGCACCAGGTACGGGGCGTCCTCGTAGCTCTTGATCTGGATCACCTGCGCGATGCGCTCCTCGGGCTGGAACGCCAGCAGGTTCGCGACATGCTGGCCCCGCGCGGTGCGCGACGCTTCCGGCAGGTCGTACGCCTTGGCGCGGTACACCCGGCCCTGGGTGGTGAAGAACAGGATCCAGTCGTGGGTCGAGCACACGAAGAAGTGGTTGACGATGTCGTCCTGCTTGAGTCCGGCACCCTGCACGCCCTTGCCGCCGCGCTTCTGGCTGCGGTACAGGTCGGTCTTGGTCCGCTTGGCGTAGCCGGTCTCGGTGATCGTCACGACCACGTCTTCGCGGGCGATCAGATCCTCGTCGTTGACGTCGCCGTCCGCGGCGACGATGCGGGTCCGCCGGTCGTCGCCGTACTTGTCGACGATCTCCTTGAGCTCGTCCCGCACGATCGCGCGCTGGCGTTCGGGCTTGGCCAGGATGTCCTCGAGGTCGGCGATCTCGGCCTCGATCTTAGCCAGGTCGTCGACGATCTTCTGGCGCTCCAGGGCGGCCAGGCGGCGCAGCTGCATGTCCAGGATCGCCTGGGCCTGGATCTCGTCGATGTCGAGCAACTCGATCAGGCCTTGGCGTGCGACGTCGACCGTCTCGGAGGCCCGGATCAACGCGATCACCTCGTCGAGCGCATCGAGCGCCTTGACCAGGCCGCGCAGGATGTGGGCGCGCTCGTTCGCCTTGCGCAACCGGTAGCGGGTGCGGCGCACGATCACGTCGAGTTGGTGGTTGACGTAGTGCCGGATCAGCTGGTCGAGCCGCAGCGTGCGCGGGACGCCGTCGACGATCGCCAGCATGTTGGCGCCGAAGCTCGTCTGCAGCTGGGTGTGCTTGTAGAGGTTGTTCAGCACGACCTTCGCGACGGCATCTCGCTTGAGCTCCACCACGATTCGCAGTCCGACGCGGTCGCTGGACTGGTCCTCGATGTTGGAGATGCCGACCAGCTTGCCGTCACGCACCTGCTCGGCGATCGACGTGATGAAGTTGTCGTGGTTGACCTGATACGGCAGCTCGGTGATGACGATGCCGGTACGGCCGCGGTTGTCCTCTTCGATCTCGCACACGCCGCGCATCCGGATCGACCCTCGGCCGGTGGTGTACGTGTCATTGATGCCTTGGGAGCCGACGATGAGTCCCGACGTCGGAAAGTCAGGGCCCTTGACGCGTTCGGTGACGGCCGCGAGCGTGGCCTCTTCGTCGGCCTCGTGGTTCTCCAGGCACCAGTACACCGCTTCGGCGAGTTCGCGCAGGTTGTGCGGCGGCATGTTGGTGGCCATGCCGACGGCGATGCCGCCCGAGCCGTTGGCAAGCAGGTTCGGGAACCGGCTCGGCAGGACCGTGGGCTCCTGCACACGTCCGTCATAGTTCGGAATGAAATCGACTGTCTCCTCGTCGATTTCGCGCAGCATCTCCATCGCCAGGGGAGTGAGCCGCGCCTCGGTGTACCGCATGGCGGCCGGCGGGTCGTTGCCCGGCGAACCGAAGTTGCCCTGCCCGTCGACCAACGGATAGCGCAGCGACCACGGCTGTGCCATCCGGACCAGGGTGTCGTAGATCGACGAATCGCCGTGGGGGTGATAGTTACCCATCGTCTCGGCGACCGAGCGCGCGGATTTCGCGTGGCCACGGTCAGGCCGGAAGCCGGAGTCGAACATGGCGTACAGCACCCGGCGGTGCACCGGCTTGAGGCCGTCGCGGACCTCGGGCAGTGCACGGCCGACGATCACGCTCATCGCGTAATCGATGTAGCTGCGCTGCATCTCCTGCTGGATGTCGACCGGTTCGATGCGGTCGCCTGCTTCGTCGCCGGGCGGCAACGTGGTGTCAGTCATTGAATAACCTTCGAGGGTTGATTAAACGTCGAGGAAGCGAACGTCTTTGGCGTTGCGGGTGATGAAACTGCGGCGCGCTTCGACGTCCTCTCCCATCAGGATCGAGAAGAGTTCGTCGGCGGCAGCCGCATCGTCCAGCGTGACCTGACGCAGCACCCGCACCGAGGGATCCATCGTGGTTTCCCACAGCTCCTTCGCGTCCATCTCGCCGAGACCCTTGTAGCGCTGGATACCGTCGTCGACGTTGATCTTCTTGCCCGCCTTGCGTCCCGCTTCGAGCAGCCCGTCGCGTTCCCGGTCGGAGTACGCGAATTCCGGTTCGCTGCGTTGCCATTTCAGTTTGTACAGCGGCGGCTGCGCCAAGAAGATGTGGCCGTTCTCCACCAACGGCTTCATGAACCGGAACAGCAACGTCAGCAGCAGCGTCGAGATGTGCTGGCCGTCGACGTCGGCATCGGCCATCAACACGATCTTGTGATACCGCAACTTGGCGATGTCGAACTCGTCGTGGATGCCGGTGCCCAGTGCGGTGATGATCGCCTGGACTTCGGTGTTCTTCAGGACGCGGTCGATGCGCGCCTTCTCGACGTTGATGATCTTGCCGCGCAACGGCAGGATCGCCTGGAACATCGAGTCGCGGCCACTCTTGGCCGAGCCGCCCGCCGAATCACCCTCCACCACATACAGTTCCGACTTGCGGGGATCGGTGGAGCGGCAGTCGGCCAGCTTGCCGGGCAGCCCGCCGATGTCCGTCGCACTCTTACGACGCACCAGCTCGCGGGCCTTGCGGGCCGCGATGCGCGCCTGTGCCGACGAAACCGCTTTGTTCACAATGGTTTTGGCCTCAGCCGGGTTGGCGTCGAACCAGTGCTGCAGTTCCTCGTTGCAGATCTTCTGCACGAACGACTTCACCTCGGTGTTGCCGAGCTTCGTCTTCGTCTGACCCTCGAACTGCGGCTGGCCCACCTTGACCGAGATGACGGCGGCGAGACCTTCGCGGATGTCGTCACCGGTCAGGTTGGGGTCCTTGTCCTTGAGCAATTTCTTGTCCTTGGCGTACTTGTTCACCACGGACGTCAGCGCTGCGCGGAACCCCTCTTCGTGGGTGCCGCCCTCATGGGTGTTGATGGTGTTGGCGAAGGTGTGCACCGACTCGGAGTAGCCGGCGTTCCACTGCATCGCGATCTCGACCTCGTGGCCCTCACCCTTGCCGTCGAAGTCGATGACGCTCTGCTGAATCGGCGACTTCGTGCGGTTGATGTGCTTGACGAAATCGACCAAGCCGCCGGGATAGTGAAACGTCCGGTGCTTGACCTTGTGGGGAGCGGCCGCTTCGGCGGCCTTCTCCTCGGCCGACTTCGGAGCTTCGGCCTGGTCGCTGACGACTTCGTCGACCACTTCGTCGGCCGTGACCCGCTCGTCGGTCAACTCGATGGTCAGGCCCTTGTTCAGGAACGCCATCTCCTGCAGCCGCCGCGCGATCGTCTCGAAGTCGTAGCTCGTGGTCTCGAAGATGTCGGGGTCGGCCCAGAAGCGAATGGTCGTGCCCGTCTTCTTGGTCTTCTCGCCCTGCTTGAGGCTGCCGGGCACCGAGCGGTCGTAGGTCTGGAACCACTCGTAGCCGTCCTTCAGGATGTCGGCCTCGAGCCGGGTCGACAGCGCGTTGACCACCGAAACGCCGACGCCGTGCAGGCCGCCGGAGACCTGGTAGGCGCCTTCTTCGAACTTTCCGCCGGCGTGCAGAACCGTCATGACGACGTCGACGGTGGGGATGCCCGTCGCGTGCATCTCGACGGGGATGCCGCGGCCGTCGTCGGTGACCTGAACACCGCCGTTCTCCAGCAGGCGCACGTCGACCTTTGTGGCGAAGCCGGCCATCGCCTCGTCTACGGCGTTGTCCACCACCTCCCACACGAGGTGGTGCAGACCGCGTTCACCCGTGGAGCCGATATACATGCCCGGGCGCTTACGGACCGCTTCGAGACCTTCGAGCACCTTGATCGAATCGGCACCGTATTCTTTCGGGGCATTCTTCTTCTGCGCAGCCACGTTGGACGCGTCTCCTTGGTCTCTTGCCGGGGAAAGCTGGCTAGGCGGTCAACAGCCGCCCGCGATCGCTGTCCAGTCTACCGCCCGAGGGCGACAGCACCGATTCTGAGGCGGCGTTTCTGCACACCTATTTGAGCCGCCTGTGGAATTTCTTCATCAAAGGTGCCTGAGGACGCTTGAGAAGTAAGATCGCGCCGTCCTCGCGCCTCTCAGCCAATTGGCAACGGGCATTATCCGTAGGTGTCGCGCGGGCCTCGCCCGGCGATGTGATAGCGGCCCTTGCGCCACGACGGCCCGACGGGGCCGATGATTTTCAGCGACTTGACGACGCCGTCACCCACGGCGTCGGCGATCTTGGCCAACACCTGCCCCTGCACCATCCGCAACTGCGTGGCCCACGCGGTCGACTCCGCCGAGATGGTCAGCACACCGTCGTTGAGCGAGGTCGGTGTCGCGTGTGCGGCGATCCCCTCGCCGACGACCGCGGCCCACCGGCCGAACACACCTCCCTCGGCGACGCGGCCGGACCACCCGCGGCTGCGCGCCACGTCGCTGGCCGCGGTGCCCAGCGGTTGCGGATCTCGGGCGTCCGGACCCGGACCCGACCAGCGCCGCCGGCTGTTGCCGGCGATCCGGCGCGGCGCCTGCCCGCGCCCGCGGCCGACATCCTTTCCCTGCGTACGGGCCGCGCCGCGGGCTTCTTCGAGCGCCCGTCGCACCAGATCCATCCCACGCAGGTTCGCCAGGTGCTCGGGTGGACCCGCGTCGTCGTCTGTCGTCATGCCTGCATCACCGAGATCCGTCCGGCATCCTCGTCGCGCATTGTCACCGGAATCCGGCGTGCGTCCCAGTCGGCCGGGATGTCGTCTGGCACAGCCGCCGTCACCAGTACCTGCTCGGCCGAAGCGGCGACGGCTGCCAGCGCCTGGCGACGCGCAGTGTCCAACTCGGCGAACACGTCGTCGAGCAGCAGCACCGGATCACCACCCTCCGCGCGCAGCAACTCGTAGGCGGCCAGCCTCAACGACAACGCCATCGACCACGATTCCCCGTGGCTGGCATAGCCTTTCGCGGCCTGGTCGCCGAGCCGCAATTTCAGGTCGTCGCGGTGCGGGCCGACCAGGCAGACGCCGCGCTCGAGTTCGGCATCGCGCCGGCGCGCCAACGCATCGAGCAGCGCTGCCTCGAACAGGTCGGTGTCACCGGTCTCGGCCGACTCTTCGATCGCCTCCACCCCGCTGCGATAACGAATAGCGGCGGGTCGCGATGCCGGCGCCAGCAGCTGATAGGCCTTCTCGACCTCGGGCGCCAGCTGGTTGACCAGGTCGACGCGGGCCGCGATCAGCCGCGCGCCCTTCTCCGCGAGGTGGCCGTCCCAGACGTCGAGGGTGTCGAAGACGCCGCGATCACCCCGGAAGCGTGTACCCGAAGCGGTTTTCAGCAGTGCCGTGCGCTGGCGCAACACCTTGTCGTAGTCGGAGCGGATCGCAGCGACCTGCGGACGCCGGGTGGTGGCGAGCTCGTCGAGATAACGCCGTCGTTCCCCCGGGTCGCCACGGACCAGCGCCAGGTCCTCCGGGGCGAACAACACCGACCGCAGCACGCCGAGAATCTCGCGGGCGGCGCGCACGGGGGAGCGGTTGAGGCGCGCCTTGTTGGCCCGTCCCGCGGTGATCTCCAGGTCCACCGCGAGTTCGCGGCCCTCGTTGACGACGATCGTCGACACCACGGCCCGGTCGGCGCCGGTGCGGATCAGCGGCGCGTCAGCAGCCACCCGATGTGAGGCGAGCGTCGACGAATACCACAGCGCCTCAATGAGATTCGTCTTTCCGAAGCCGTTCGGGCCGACGAACACGGTGCGGCCCGGTTCGAGGTCGAGCTCGAGGCGCGGCCACGATCGAAAGTCGGTCAGCGCAAGGCGGCGGACGTACACGCCGGCTATCCGGACTCGCTGATCCGTTTGACCGCGTGACCGCCGAACTGGTTGCGCAGCGCGGAGACCGCCTTCATCGTCGGCGAGTCGTCCTGCCGCGACAGGAACCGGGCGAACAGCGATGCCGCGATGCCCGGCACCGGAACCCGTAGCCTGATCGCCTCTTCCACCGTCCAGCGGCCCTCACCGGAATCCTCGGTGTAACCGGAGATCTTGGCGAACCCCGGGTCTTCCTTCAACGCCCTGGCCAACAGCTGCTGCAGCCATGACCGCACCACCGTGCCGTTCGTCCAGGCCTGATAGACCGCTTGCGGGTCTTTGATCAAGTCTTCGGCGGCGAGCAGTTCGTAGCCCTCGGCGTACGCGGTCATCAGCGCGTATTCGACACCGTTGTGCACCATCTTCGCGAAGTGGCCGGCGCCGACGGGACCGGCGTGCACGAAACCGTCCTCCCGCGGTCCCGGCGGACGCAGCGTGTCGAAGATCGGCATCGCCCGTTCGACGTCGGCATCGGCGCCGCCGACCATCAGGCCGTAGCCTTCCGTCAACCCCCAGATGCCGCCGGAGACGCCGGCGTCGATGAACGCAATTCCCTTGTCCGCCAACAGTTTCGCGTGCGGACTATCCTCGGTGTAGCGCGAGTTCCCGCCGTCGATCACCAGATCGCCCTCACCCAGTTCGTCGGCGAGGGCGGCGATGGTGTCATGGGTGATCTGGCCGGACGGCACCATCACCCACACCACCCGCGGCGTTTCCAGCGCACCAGCCAGGGCCGCGAGCGTCGGCACGTCACTCACTTCGGGTCTCGGGTCGTAGCCGACGACGTCATGCCCGCCTTCACGCAGGCGTTCGCGCATGTTGAAGCCCATCTTGCCCAGACCCACCAGCCCGAGTTGCATACGCGCCCCTTCCCTGGCGTTTCCCTCGCGTCCGAGCCCGTCAGCCGGGAAGCCGCACCGGCATCAGCAGGTAGACGTAGTCGGTCTGCTCGGCGGGGAACGGCCCCGAGCCGCCGCCGCGTTCGTCGTCGTCGCTGGCCGGACGCAACACCGCCGGGCGACTGGGTGTGGTGAAGCCGAACGTCACCCGCTCCGAATGCAACGAGCCCAGCCCGTCGGTCAGGTAGGTGGGATTGAACGCAATGGTCAGCGGGTCGCCGGCGAACTGCACCGGCAGGTCTTCCTCCGCGCGGCCCACGTCGTCGGCGCCTGCCGAAAGCCGCAGCGCGTCACCGGAGAATTCCATCCGCACCTGCGCACCACGGTCGGCGACCAAAGCGACGCGCTTGATCGCCTCGGTGAGTTCGGCGACGCCGATGGTGGCCATCGCGGTGTGCTCGGTGGGCAGCAATTGGCGGAACTTGGGGAATTCGGCATCGAGGAGGCGGGTGGTGCTGCGTTTGCCGCCGCTGCTGATACCGAGCAACCCCTCCTTGCCGACCGCAGATCCGGCGCCCAGCGACAGATGCACGTCACCGCCGTCGGCGCCGGCCCTGGCAGCTTCCGACAGCGTCTTGGCGGGCACCAGAACCGCGGCGTCGATATCAGCGTTGGCCGTCGACCACGTCAACTCGCGCACCGCCAGCCGGAACCGGTCGGTGGCCGCCAAAACGACCTTCTCCCCGGCGATTTCGACCCGGACGCCGGTGAGCATCGGCAGCGTGTCGTCGCGGCCGGCGGCGACGGCGACCTGGCCGATCGCCTCGGCGAACAGGTCTGCGGAGACGACACCGGTCTCCTCGGGCAGCGCGGGCAGCGTCGGATAATCCTCGACGGCCATCGTCGGAAGCGAGAAGCGGGAGCTGCCACAGGTCAGCGACACGCGAGTGCCCTCAACGCCGACGTCGATCGGCTTGGCGGGCAGTGCCCGGGTGATGTCGGACAGCAGGCGCCCGGACACCAAAACGCTGCCGGACGAGGCGATCTCGGCGGGCACTCGGACCTCGGCGGAGACCTCGTAGTCGAATCCCGAGATCGTCAGGCCGTCGTCGGAACCGGTCAGCAGCACGCCGGCGAGAACCGGAACCGTCGGCCGGGTCGGGAGGTTACGAGCCACCCACGCCACCGCGTCGGCGAAGTCCTCGCGAACCAGACGGAACTTCAGATCGGTGACACCAACCGTTGTCGTCACCACGTCCATGGGGTCCCTTCGATCAATACCACGACAAGCCTCAAGCAGCGGTTACCCGGTGTCTCATCACGCGTTTGACCGATGCATCCCGACGACCGTAACGGCTGCCGATGAATCACCGTAGAGCTTTCCGCGCCAACTTGAAAGCTAAACGACAGGGCTGACATCGACGGCCGCGGGCGCCCTGATCGCGGGCCGGTCCGCTGCTTCCCCAACCGCCTTCTTCGAAGAAGATTCTTCGTAGATATACAAGCAACAGTATTAGGGCCTGTGCAGATTGGGGATCGATCGACATCGGCGCTGCTGGCGGACGGTCCGGTGGTGTGGGGGAGCTGTGGACGGATGCGGCGCGGCGTCTAGCAGTCTGTGGAGACATCGCCGGTTGTGTAGGAATCCGCGGTTGATTCGGCGGTTGGGCGCAACTTCTGCACACCGCTGTGCACAACCGGACGCTGTGACTCGTGGTGCGTGCGGTGCGCAAGATTTTTGACGATTTTCTGCGGCGATGACGCACGATCGCGTGCGGCGGGGCGTGGAGAGCCGTAAGTCAGCGCCTGGAGCGCTGACGAATCCGCGTCGTGAGTTCCTTCACGTGATCGAACACCTCACGCCGCTCGGCCATTTCACCGCGAATCTTCTTCTCGGCGTACATCACCGTCGTGTGGTCACGACCGAACGCCTGCCCGATCTTGGGCAGCGACAGGTCCGTCAGCTCGCGGCAGAGATACATGGCGATCTGTCGAGACTGCGCCAGCGCGCGGGTCTTGCCGGGGCCGCGCAGTTCGTCGATCGTGGTCTCGAAGTACTCGGCGGTGGCGGCCATGATCGTCGCGGTGCTGATCTGCATGGTGCTGGCGTCGGAGATCAGATCGCGCAGCACGATCTCGGCCAGGGACCTGTCGATCGCCGTCTTGTTCAGCGACGCGAACGCCGTGACCCGGATCAGCGCGCCCTCGAGCTCGCGGATGTTGCGTTCGATGCTGCTGGCGATGAGCTCGAGAACGTCGTCAGGCACATCGAGGCGGTCCATCTGGGCTTTCTTGCGCAGGATCGCGATGCGTGTCTCGAGTTCGGGTGGCTGCACATCGGTGATCAGGCCCCACTCGAATCGCGTGCGCAGCCGGTCTTCGAGTGTCGCGAGTTGCTTCGGCGGCCGGTCCGAGGAGATCACGATCTGCTTGTTCGCGTTGTGCAGCGTGTTGAAGGTATGGAAGAACTCTTCCTGGATGCCTTCTTTGCCTTCGATGAACTGGATGTCGTCGACCAGCAACACGTCGATGTCGCGGTAGCTGCGCTTGAACGACGCCTTGCGGTCGTCGCGCAGGGAGTTGATGAAGTCGTTGGTGAATTCCTCGGTCGAGACGTACTTCACCCGCATGCCGGGGAACAGGCGCTGCGCGTAGTTGCCCGCCGCGTGCAGCAGGTGAGTCTTACCGAGCCCCGACTCGCCCCAGATGAACAACGGGTTGTAGGCGCGCGCCGGCGCCTCGGCGATCGCGAGGGACGCGGCGTGCGCGAACCTGTTCGACTGGCCGATGACGAAGGTGTCGAAGGTGTAGCGGCGGTTGAGGTTGACCGCGGCGGCGTCATCGGTCAACGTGCTCGGCGGCCGGCTGGTGAAGTACGTCGGCCAGCTCTCCTCGGCGCTGGCCCGCGCTTCGAGGTCCTCGTCGACTTCGTCCGGCTCGCTGACAGCGGACAGCCCGTTGAGCGGGGCGTCGTCGTCGTCGTCGGGACCCGGGTCGGCGATGCGCACACCCAGTTCGACGCGCTGGCCGAGCTGTCGGCTCAGTGCGCTGATGATCGGCTCGCGCAGGTGGCGCTCGATCTCGTTCTGCACAAACGGCGTGGGCACCGACAGCAGCGCGAAGCCTTCGGTGATGACCAATGGTTTGACCAGCTTGAGCCACGCCCGCTGCTGCGGGGTGAGGGTTCGGCCGCTACCGTCGCCGACCGCGCCACCGTTGAGTTCGGCCACCACTGTGTTCCACACCGCTACGAAGGGTGGGTCGGGGTCAGCTGTCAACGATGCCCACCCCCTTGCGGTCGATCCAGGGACGACCAAAGAAACGAGGACGATCTGTCCACAAAGTTATCCACAGGCTGTGGAGACAGGGCAGTCGTCGTCGTCTGTTGTCTACCGGCGGGGAGGCCGCGGGCCGGGGCACATCACGGAAGTGAGGCATCCTGTGGGCTCACGACTGTTCGGGCATCCTCGCTTCGTTGTCCGTCGCCGTTTCGTTATCGAATCGGCCTTGGCAGAAGCTAACAGGTTTCTCGGCGGGTGCCAACCGTTCTGCGACATTGTGTGGACGGATATTTTTGCGTCCGCCGCGTCGGTGACGCGTGTTGCAAATGTGGCTGCTCGCACCGTCATTCGATCAGGTTTGACCCAGCGAAAACTCGTCAGTACCCTCGAACAGTCGCCCGTACGAGGCGATACGGCTGCGACCCGGGCATCACCCGGGGGCCGCGCCGGCTAGCAAGACGGACGAGCTTACCAACGGCAACCGCGTCCAAACCGATTTCGTACGCCGATCGGTGCGGGCTGCGGACGCCAGATGCAACAAGGAGAGACAGCCGTGGCCAAGGGCAAGCGGACCTTCCAGCCGAACAACCGGCGCCGGGCGCGCGTGCACGGCTTCCGGCTGCGGATGCGCACCCGGGCCGGCCGGGCGATCGTCGCGAACCGTCGCGGCAAGGGTCGGCGCAAGCTGACTGCCTGATTCTCGCGGACGTCAAGCGGGAGTTGACGCGGGTGCTTCCGGCGCGGTACCGGATGACGCGGTCGACGGAATTCGGGGCCACCGTCAGTCGAGGGATGCGCGCGGTGCAGCCCGATCTCGTCGTGCACGCGCTGCGGACGGACACGGCGGGCGAACCCGGCCCCCGGATCGGTCTGGTGGTGTCTAAAGCAGTCGGCACCGCGGTGCAACGCCACCGGGTGGCCCGGCGGTTACGTCATGTCGCGCGAACCGTGCTCGATGAACTCGACCCCGGCGATCGCGTGGTGATCCGCGCGCTGCCCAGCAGTAGGCACGCGATATCGGCGCGGCTGGAACAGGAATTGCGGACCGCCCTGCGGCGCACTCGATCTGGCGGCGGGGGAGCGCGGTGACGGCGTCGGTGCGGTCGAGCGGAGCGCGCGCGGTCATCTTCGTGATCCAGCTGTATCGGCACATGGTTTCCCCGCTGCGATTGCCCACCTGCCGCTTCATGCCGACCTGCAGTCAGTACGCGGTGGATGCGCTCAGCGAGTACGGGCTGCTGCGCGGTGGCTGGCTGGCGATGGTGCGGCTGCTGAAGTGTGGGCCGTGGCATAGGGGAGGATGGGACCCGATACCGGAGCGCCCGACCCCGCAGCATGGCGACGCGCACGTATGTGCGTGCGCGGACAGGGCCTCAGAGGACACGGCCGCCGACGTGAGTGGTCGCGCGCCGGCGAAGCGATCAGGAAGCGAGACGCGTGTTTAACTGGTTCAGCCTCGACATCATCTACTACCCGGTGTCGGCGATCATGTGGGTCTGGTACAAGCTGTTCGCGTTCCTGCTGGGCCCGTCGAACTTCTTCGCGTGGGCGCTGTCGGTGATGTTCCTCGTCTTCACGCTGCGCGCGATCCTCTACAAGCCGTTCGTCAAGCAGATCCGCACGACGCGCCAGATGCAGGAGCTGCAGCCGCAGATCAAGGCGCTGCAGAAGAAGTACGGCAAGGACCGCCAGCGCATGGCGCTGGAGATGCAGAAGCTGCAGAAGGAGCACGGCTTCAACCCGATCCTGGGCTGCCTGCCGATGCTCGCGCAGGTTCCGGTGTTCCTCGGGCTGTTCCACGTCCTGCGCTCCTTCAACCGGACCCAGGGCGGCTTCGGTCAGGTCCATCTGTCCGTCGAGCAGAACCGGGCGACCGGCAACTACGTCTTCAGCCCGGCCGACGTGGCGCACTTCTTGGATGCCCACCTGTTCGGTGCACCGTTGGGCGCGACCATGATTCAGCACCAGGGCCTGGACGCCTTCACGGAGTTCAATCGCGCCGCTGTCATCGCGGTCGGTGTGCCGATCATGATCCTGGCGGGCATCGCGACCTACTTCAACAGCCGAGCATCGGTCGCGCGGCAGAGCCCGGAGGCGGCCGCCAACCCGCAGACCGCGATGATGAACAGGCTCGCGCTGTACGTGTTCCCGCTGGGCGTCGTCGTCGGCGGGCCGTTCCTGCCGCTGGCCATCATCATGTACTGGCTCGCCAACAACATCTGGACGTTCGGCCAGCAGCACTACGTGTTCGGCAGGATCGAAAAGGAAGAAGAAGCCAAGAAGCTCGAGGCGCAGGAGCGCCAGGCGAAGAACGCACCGCCGCCCGGCGCGAAGCCGAATCGAGCCCGCAAAGGCCAGCCCGCGGCGGCACCGAGCACCGAGATCGTGGACACCGTGTCGACCGACGGCGAGGCGGTGGAGAACGGTGCGGAGAAGAAGCCGACTGGCACCGGCGCCGGCAAGACGGCACCCAACCGGACACCCCGGCCCGGCGCGTCGCCCCGGCCCGGCGCGCGACCGAAGAAACGCAAACGTTGACCGGGCGACGCCCGGTGGGATGAGGGAGATACCGAGATGACAGACGCCGATACGACCGAGCGCGACGATCTGGCGGAGGAGGGGACTCACGCGGGCAGGCCGCCCGCCCAGGACGACCTCGAGGAGCGGCTGGTCGCGGAGGGCGAGATCGCTGGCGACTACCTCGAAGAGTTGTTGGATCTTCTCGACTTCGACGGCGACATCGATCTCGATGTCGAAGGCGACCGGGCGGTGGTGAGCATCGACGGTGGGGCGGATCTGAACAAGCTGGTCGGCCGCAAGGGTGAGGTGCTCGACGCGTTGCAGGAGTTGACGCGCCTGGCGGTGCATCAGAAGACCGGCGAACGCAGCCGCCTGATGCTCGACATCGCGCGCTGGCGCCGGCGCCGCCGTGACGAGTTGGCCGCGCTGGGCGAGAAGATCGCGCGCCGAGTGCTGGAGACCGGGGAGCGCGAGGAGCTCGCTCCGATGACCCCGTTCGAACGCAAGATCGTGCACGATGCGGTCGCGGGCGTCGACGGAGTCCACAGCGAGAGCGAGGGCGTCGAGCCGTCGCGCCGCGTAGTGGTGCTGGCCGACTGAGGCGTAGTTACACGGGTGTAGTTCTGCTGACGATCCGCACGGCGCTATCCGAAGGATGTTTCACGTGAAACAAGGCGACGTACCGGATCCGCCGGCAGCGGCCGCCGCCTTGTTCGGGGATGCCGCGGACCGCGCGCGGCATTATGCCGCGGTTCTCGCGGGTGCCGGTGTCGAACGCGGGCTTCTCGGGCCGCGGGAGGTCGACCGGCTGTGGGACCGCCATGTACTCAACAGCGCGGCTGTGGCCGAACTCATTGAGCCGGCAGCGCAAGTCGTCGACATCGGTAGTGGGGCGGGACTCCCCGGGATACCGTTGGCACTGGCCCGGCCCGATCTCGAGGTGACATTGATCGAGCCACTGCTGCGCCGCAGCGACTTTCTGCGGGAGGTGGTCGAGCAGCTCGGCCTCCCGGTGACGGTCATACGGGGGCGGGCCGAGGACCCGGCAGTCCGAAAGCAAGTGGGGGAGAGGACGCGCGTTGTGGTGTCCCGGGCGGTGGCCTCGCTGGACAAGCTGACCCGCTGGAGTATGCCGTTGCTGGAGATGGACGGTCGCATGCTTGCCATGAAGGGCGAGCGTGCGGAAGAGGAGATCCGTGACCACCGGCGTGTGATGGCGTCGCTCGGCGCGGCCGATGTAAGGGTATTGAAGTGTGGCGCGAACTACTTGGATCCACCCGCGACCGTCGTGGTGGCACGGCGGGTGAAGGCGACGGCGACGGGCAGGAGAAGAGGGTGAGCGCGACACCAGGGAACGGCACCACCGCCGACACGGGTCCCGACGCTCGTTCCGTCGTTTCACGTGAAACGACAGCAGCCGATGTTTCACGTGAAACATGGCCCGAGCCGTCCGCGAATGTCGACACCCCGATCGGCGCGGAAGCCGAGCGGGCGGTGCGCCTGCTGCACGCGGCGACGCGGGGCAATCTGCCGCGCCCCGAACGCCAACGGGTCTTCACGATCGCCAACCAGAAGGGCGGGGTCGGCAAGACGACCACAGCCGTCAACGTGGCCGCGGCGCTGGCCTTGCAGGGACTGCAGACGCTGGTCATCGATCTCGATCCGCAGGGCAACGCGAGTACGGCGCTGGGTATCGAGCATCGGCCGGGGACGCCGTCGTCGTACGAGGTGCTGATCGGCGACATCCCACTCCGGGACGCGATCCAACAAAGCCCGCACAGCGAGCGCCTGTTCTGCGTGCCCGCGACCATCGACCTGGCCGGCGCGGAGATCGAGTTGGTGAGCATGGTCGCCCGCGAGGGCCGGCTGCGTTCAGCCCTCGCGGCGCTCAACGACTACAACTTCGACTACGTCTTCATCGACTGCCCGCCGTCGCTCGGCCTGTTGACCATCAACGCCTTCGTCGCGGCACCGGAAGTGCTGATCCCGATCCAGTGCGAGTACTACGCACTCGAAGGCGTGGGCCAGTTGATGCGCACCATCGAGATGATCAAGGCGCACCTCAACCCGCAGCTCGACGTGACCACCGTCGTGCTGACGATGTACGACGGGCGGACCAAACTCGCCGACCAGGTGGCCTCCGACGTACGGGCGCACTTCGGGGATAAGGTGCTTCGGACCGTGATCCCGCGCAGCGTCAAGGTCTCGGAGGCCCCCGGTTACGGGATGACGATCCTCGGCTACGACCCCGGCTCCCGCGGGGCGATGAGCTACCTCGACGCCAGTCGCGAGATCGCGGAGCGGCGATGAGTGCGACGCCGACTCCGGCGAGTCGATATGCCCGGACCGAAGTAGGACCACTGCGAGCGCGCGTGAACAGGAGAGACCCCGATGAGCCAACCGACACGTAAGCGCAGCGGACTCGGCCGCGGCCTGGCATCGCTGATCCCTACCGGGCCCGCCGACGGTGACCAGGCCGGCATCGGACCACGGCTGGGTGACGCCGCCGCCGATGTGGTGATCGGCGGACCGGCATCGAACGGCGCACCGGCCAATGCCGTCGTCAACGAGATGGGCGCTGTCTACCGCGAGATCGATCCCGCGTCGATCGAGCCCAACCCGCGCCAGCCTCGCCAGGTCTTCGACGAGGAGGCGCTCGGTGAGCTGGTGCATTCGATCCGCGAATTCGGCCTCATGCAGCCGATCGTCGTGCGGGCGCTGCCGGCCGCCGAGCCGGGGGCCGCGCGATACCAACTCGTCATGGGGGAGCGGCGCTGGCGCGCCGCTCAGCAGGCCGGCCTCGCCGCCATACCCGCGATCGTCCGGGAGACCGCCGACGACGGCATGCTCCGCGACGCGTTGTTGGAGAACATTCACCGCGTGCAGCTCAACCCGTTGGAAGAAGCGGCGGCATACCAACAGCTGCTCGACGAGTTCGGGGTCACGCACGACGAGCTCGCGTCGCGGATCGGCCGATCCCGCCCGCTGATCACCAACATGATCCGGTTGCTGCGGCTGCCGATCGCCGTGCAGCGCCGAGTGGCTGCCGGAGTGCTGTCGGCCGGCCACGCGCGGGCTCTGTTGTCACTGGAGGGCGGCCCGGAGCAACAGGAGGAGTTGGCCGCGCGCATCGTGGCCGAAGGGTTGTCGGTGCGGGCGACCGAGGAAGCGGTGACGTTGGCCAACCATGCCGGCCCAGCGTCGCCGTCGTCCCCGAAACGTAAGCCGATCAGCATGCCGGGTCTGCAAGACGTCGCCGAACGGCTGTCGACGGCATTCGACACCCGAGTCACCGTCAGCCTCGGCAAGCGTAAGGGCAAGATCGTGGTGGAATTCGGGTCGGTCGACGATCTGCAGCGCATTGTCGAACTGATGAGCGCGTCCGAGCGCTGACCTACCACACCGGGTAATTACGTCACTGTGACACAAGCTGGCGCGCGCATCGCCGCCCAGCCCCTGTCGAAGGAAACCATCTGTGAGACAAGACGTTTCGCATCCACACACGAAGTCGGCGCGGAAGGGGGAGCCGTCGGTGGCGCACCCTTCTATCCTGGTGTGGCGGCTGTGTATTTCTGCACGGCCTAGAACCCGGGGAGTCTAGTGTCGGCACGCGTCACGCCTCTACGGCTCGAGGCCTTCGAGCAGTTGCCGAAACATGCCCGCAGGTGCGTGTACTGGGAGGTCGATCCGATGACCCTGGGCCGCGACGCCGCAGGGGCCGCGGTTCCCGGCGTCGACGACCACCTGTCCGACCCGGAGTTCGAGAAGGAAGCCTGGTTGTCGATGGTCCTGCTCGAGTGGGGATCGTGTGGCCAGGTCGCGGTCCAGTGCAGCGACGAGGAGACCGATGACGGGCCCGCGCCACTGACCGGAAGCGAGGCGTGCCTGGGCTACGCGTTCTACGCACCGCCGGGCGCCGTGCCGCGCGCCCGCCGTTTCCCGACCGGTCCCGTCAGCGCCGACGCCGTGCTGCTCACCTCGTTGGGGATCGAGTCCGGTGCGGACGGCGACGGGTTGTCGCGGAGGCTCATCAGCGCGGTGGTGGGGGACTTGGTCCGTCGCGGAGCGCGGGCGCTCGAGGCGTTCGCCCACACCACCGAAGTCAACGAGCTCTTCGAGCCGGGCGCGGCGACGCCGCAGCTGCGGCCCGTCCTGGACGTACTCGGTGACTGTTCGGTGGAGCAGTGCGTGCTCGACGCCGATCTACTGCTCGACGCCGGCTTCGTCGTCGTCGCCCAGCACCGCTACTTTCCGCGGTTGCGGCTCGAGTTGGAGCAGGGGCTCGGGTGGAAGGCCGACGTCGAGGCCGCCTTGGAGCGGTTGTTCGAGTTCGCGCAGTTGCGTGAGCCGGTCGGCGCCGGCACGAGCCGATCGGTCTGAGGTCAGGACGGGCTGACGCGGCCGGCCTGCTCGACCGACAGTTCGTGCGCGAGCAGTTCGGCGAACGTGAAAGTGCCTGTGGGACGGTCGTTCTTGCCGAGCAGGTAGAGCCGCTTGACCGCGGCGAGGATACCCTCGGCGATTGAGTCACGCGTCTGCGTGGACACCAGGATGGACCGGTCGCGCGGATTGGTGATGTACCCGACGTCGACCTGGACGGTGGGCATCCGGGTCAGCCGCAGCAGGTCCCACGTGCGTCCGTGGCTGCGACAATCACGTAACCCGGTGCGGGCCACCACTTCTCGCTGGATGAAGTCGGCCAGGTTACGGCCGATGGTCGACACCGAGCCGTGTGAGTTGCCGAAGTGAAACGACGCGACGCCGTTGGCGTTCGGACTGGGCTGGGTGGCGCAGCGCAGGCTGATCATCAGATCGGCGCCGACGGCGTTCGCGGTCGCGGCACGTTCGGCATCCGAGGGCGCACGGTTGGCCGGACGCGACAGGAAGGTCTCCATGCCGATTGCGGTCATCCGACCCTCGAGCCGACTGGCCAAGTCCCACAAGATGTCTGACTCGCTGAGCGGGCCGCCGTCACCCTGCATGATCTGTCCGTGGTCGTCACCGCCGCGGCCCGGGTCGATGATGATGCGCTTACCCGACAGGCGGGGGCCGGAGCGCCGGACCAGCTCCTCCTCGCGGATCGCGTGCGGCGACCCGCCGGTGACGCGGGAACCCAGGAAGTACAAGGAGCGCAACGTCTCCGGGCCGCAGATGCCGTCGGGGTACAGGCCGTACTCGCGTTGGTACGACATCAGCGCGTTGTGGGTGGCCAGCCCGAAGTGGCCGTCGACCAGGCCGGTGTAGAAACCGAGATCCTGCAGCCGGGCCTGCAGCGTCGCGATGTCGTCGCCGAACATCGGCGCGCCGAACTGATGGCTCAGCGTGCGTGCGCCCAGGCGATACGAAGCCTCTTTGAGCGCACGGTAGGTCGCTTCTCCGACGATGCCGTCGACCAGCAGGCCGCGATGCTGCTGAAAGGCGCGCACCCCGTGATCGAGTTCCTCGTCGAACACGTCCAGCGCGATGTGCTTGCCGGTGGTGATGTCTTCGTCGGCGTTGTCGAGCATGCCCAGCGCGGTCAGCGCAGCCCTGATCTCGGTGACCGCGGCCCCGCGGTCACCGCGACGCAGACTGGACATATGCGGCCTTTCGGTCACGGTCGTCAGCTGCGCGGAGGCGCTGACCGGGTTGACGGGCTACGCAGATTGTCGCAGACACTCCGCCGATTCAAGAAAACCCCAGGCCGGTGTCCGCGCGCCTGTTTCGAGCGCCAGGTCGCCGCTAGACGACGTCGCCGAGCTCGCGCAGTAGGGCAGCCTTGCCTTTCGCGCCGACGATCCGCTTCACCGGCGCACCGTCCTTGAACACGATCAGCGTCGGGATCGAGACCACCTGAAAATCGCGGGCGGTGGCCGGATTCGCGTCGACGTCGAGCTTGGCGACCGTCAACGCACCGGCCTTCTCGGCGGCGATCTCCTCGAGCACCGGGGCGATCATCTTGCAGGGACCGCACCACGTCGCCCAAAAGTCCACCAGCACAGGAGTGCTGCTGGACAGCACGTCGCTGGAGAACGAGTCGTCGGTCACGGTGACCGTGGCTGATCCGGCGCTGTCGCTCATGTGGTGCTCCTATCAGACAGGGGTTTCAATGGCTTCGTCGCTTGGGCCAGAACCGATTTCGGCCAACCAGCGTTCGGCGTCGATGGAAGCCGAGCAGCCGGTGCCCGCGGCGGTGATGGCCTGGCGGTAAGTGCGGTCGACGAGATCGCCTGCGGCGAACACGCCCTCGATGGACGTGCTGGTCGAATTCCGTTGCGTCAGAACGTAACCGTCCCCGTCGAGCTCGACCTGTCCCCGCACCAGTTCCGAGCGCGGATCGTGGCCGACCGCGACGAACACACCGGTGACGGCGAGCTTGGACTCCTCACCGGTCACGGTGTTGCGCAACCGGACTCCGCTGACCTTCGGGTTGCCCTCGATCTCGACGACCTCGGTGTTGGTGAGGAACGTGATCTTCTCGTTCGCGCGGGCGCGGTCCAGCATGATGCGCGAGGCGCGGAACTCTTCGCGCCGGTGCACGAGGGTGACGCTGCTGGCGAACTTCGTCAGGAAGATGGCCTCCTCCATCGCCGAATCGCCGCCGCCGACCACGATGATGTCCTCGTCGCGGAAGAAGAACCCGTCACACGTCGCACAGGTGCTCACGCCCATGCCGAGCAGCGCGTCCTCGCCGGGCACACCGAGATGCCGCGCCGCCGCGCCCATCGCGAGGATCACCGCGCGCGCCCGGTACGTCTCGTCGCCGACCGTCACCGTCTTGACGGGGCCCTCCAACGAGACGGCGTCCACGTCCTCCATCCGCAGGTCCGCGCCGAACCGCAGCGCCTGCTCGCGCATCTCGTCCATCAGCTCGGGACCGGTGATGCCGTTGCGGAAACCGGGATAGTTCTCCACCTCGGTCGTCGTCATCAACGCACCGCCGAACTGGACCCCCTCGAACACCAGCGGGTTCAGTTGTGCGCGGGCCGCGTAGATCGCGGCGGTGTAGCCGGCGGGGCCTGATCCGATGATGATCAGATCGTGAACCGGGGGTGTGGTGGTCATGAGCGCCTTTCTGCCGCGTCGACTCGGCACGGGTAGCAACACCAGCCTAGGCGGCGGTGTTCCCTCGCTGCTTCGAAGATCAACCTCGCTCGACAGCCTACGGTCGCTCGACGGCGGTTTCGGCGAGCAGGCCACCGTGCGCCGTGTGGCAACCGGCCTCGACCACCAACGCGGTGACCTGGCCGGCAGACCCCGACGGCAGGAGCAGGAGCACCGCCGGGCGGCCCTGCATGTCGATGGTGCGGGCGCCGAGGATCGGGGTGGTCGTCGGATAGCCCAGCGCTTGGAGACAGCCTGCGCGCAGCGCCGCGTCGGACAGCGGACCGTAGTCCGGCGGGGCGCCCAGGACAGCGACGAGCTGGGGTCCGGTCAACGGAAACGCCGGTGTCCGCGACACCGTGATGCGCTGAGCCGTTGGGCCGGCCTGCGCGAACCGGGGAGCTGATTCGCGGGTCGCCATCGTCGTACCGACGAGCACCGCGGCCACCGCCGCGGCGAGGCCGGCTGCCAACCCGACAACTCGGCTGCGCCGCAACCGGGGCCGACCGATGGCGTGGGCGGGTTCGGCGGCCTGCAAAGCGGCGCCGACGCGCGCGGTGACCTCCGCGGGCACG
This sequence comes from Mycobacterium sp. E740, assembly GCF_001672895.1. Classification (GTDB taxonomy): domain Bacteria; phylum Actinomycetota; class Actinomycetes; order Mycobacteriales; family Mycobacteriaceae; genus Mycobacterium. Next base: position 4,403 of record NZ_LZKP01000069.1, on the reverse strand, counting down.
TCAGGCGCCGACGCCTCGTCATGCCCCAGCCGGGCCAGTTCGCGGCGGACGCGCTCCGTCGCCGGATCCGAGGAATCGCCCGTTCCCGTCTGCATCGCTAGCCAGTCTCCACCACGACAGGTAAGACGCCGTGGCTGCGCCTGCGGTTCCCCTCAATCGGCGCGGGCGCTAACCGTCGCGTCGAAGTACTCCAGCGCCTCGGCCAGCTTGGCCCGCGCACGTGCACACCGGCTCTTGATCGTTCCTTCGGCGACGCCGAGCATGCGCGCGGTCTCCGCGATCGAATAACCCTGCATGTCGACGGCCACCACCGCGGCGCGCTGCTCGACCGGCAACCGCATCAGCGCCCGCTCGACGACGATTGCGGTGTCCACTCGTGAGGCCGGGTCACCGACCAGGCCCATGTCCTCGGACAACGGCTCGGCCGCGCGGGTCTTGTTGCGCCGCAAGCGGTCCAGGCAGGAGTTCACCACGATCCGGTACAGCCAGCTGCTCACGGCCGCGTCATACCGGAACGCCGGCGCCGTGCGGTGCGCCTTGAGCATCGCGTCCTGCAGCGCGTCGGCCGCGTCGTCGGGATGGCGGCTGGTGATCCTGGCGATCCGGTAGAGCTGGCGTTGGTGGCGGTAGAACAACTGCTCGAAGGCATACCGGTCGCCGGCGACGTGCGCGGCCAGCAGTTCTTCGTCGCTGCGTTCCTGACCGGCCTGCGCCTCGAAGCTCCCCACAGGCGAACACTAAACGGCCGCGGAGGTGCCTCCCGACACATCTTTGCCGGGCTGTGGATGGGGGTCAGGATTTCGAGCGCAGTGTGATTTCGGCGATGTCGGACCGGCTCTTGCCGTTGACCTGGCCCAGTGTGGAGACCCACACCAGCACATTGGAAGTGGGCGATGCGTTCTCGACCTTGATCGTGTTGGACCCAGGCTTGAGCTGGGTGGCCGGGGTCAGCACCGTGGTGTCGCTCAGCGACGAGGGCGTCGAGGTCTGCGCCGAGCGAATCTCCACAGCCGTGCCGGTGCTGTTGAGGTCGATGTCGACCTCGCCGATCGTGGTGGGCTGCGGTAGTTGCAGGATCAGCCCGACACCGCTCTTGAAGTTCGGGAACGGGACGGGATCGGTGTAGGTGTCGATAGGCCAGGCCGTCGAGGTGTTCCCGTCGATCGCCAGCTTCGCCTGATCGGGCGCGTCGGCCTCGCCGCCGGGTGAAAACACCGTCGCTGCAACGGGTTTGACGACGTTCCCGCTGGAGCCGCTGTCGCCGGCCCCGGCGGAGGTCGTTTGCTCGTTGAGGCCGAGCCGGTCGCCGCCGAGGCCGTCGCCGACGTCACCGAAGATCTGGCTCAGCACGGTGGCCAACACCACCAGCGCGACCACGAGGATCGCGCCTCCGACCCCGAGCCCGATCATCAGTGCCTTGCGGCGGCGCGCCTCGGCCTCAGGATCCGCGGGAGCTGTCGCGCGGGTGCGCGGCGCCGACTGCCCGGGGTCGTCGATGGGGGAGATCAACTCGGTCCGGTCGGCGATCGCCGTCGCCTGCTGAAGCAGGTTCAGCAGCGTCGGCGCGCTGCGGATGCCGCCGCCTTCCTGCACGGCACGCGCCGCGGCCGCCGAGATCTGGAACGGTATCTGGCGGTCGACGGCGCGCGGTTCGACCGGCTGCCCGGCGGGATCGAGGTCGGCGGGCGCCAAGCCGCTGCGAACACCGTGCTCGGGTAGCGGCCACCGGTTGACCAGCAGCGCGTAGAGCGTCGCGCCGATGCCGCGGATGTCGTCCTCGGGCGTCGCGTCGGGCAGTGTCGCCGGGAACGCCAGCGCCACGTCGCCCTCAATGCTGACCCGGACCCGGCCGGGGTGATCGATCGACAGGGCGACACCCGCGCGGTGTGCGGCTTCGGCTGCGGCGGCGAGCGATTGGATGGCCCTGGCGCCGCCGATCGGCGACGGCGAGGTGTCGGCCACCTCCGCCAGCGATCCGCCACGCACCCATTCGGAGACGACGAGGCCTCCCGAGCCGGTGTTGGTGACGTCGAGCACCCGAGCGATGCCGGGCATCTCGATGCGACTCAGTTTCAGTGTGCGCGCGAGGATTTCGCGCACCGCCCCGTCGGGAAGCGTGTTGTCCGGATCGACGAAGGTGAGCGCGACCTGACGGTCGAGAGCGGTGTCGAGCGCCTGCCAGAACTGCAGGGTGGGGGGACCGCCGTGGAACACCAGGAGCCGGTAGCGGCCGCCGCCGATCACCGCGCCGGGGATGAGATGTACGTCCTCGTCGGCGGTGGCGGCTTCGATGGCGGGCTCGCGGGGCGGGTCGAAGGCGAGCGGTTCACGGGTGGGGTCACCGGCGTAATCGGCGGGTGGCCGCCCCGACACCGGGAGCCGGGCGGTGCCGCTCTCGGCGCCGCTCCTGGTAGCGAACTCCGTGGTTGCCGCCACGCCCGCGCCGGGATCAGGCACATCCGGCTGCAGGTCGTCGGCGCTCACCTCGGAGCGTCCGATCGGGAGCTTGGTGGTGGCGGCGCGGTCGGGACTCGACGCGGAGCCGCCTGCGGGTTCGTCGCTCACCGCTGGTCCTTTCCGCATCCGGTCCCAGGCGTCTGGGGGTCCGCGGTGCACGGCCGATGGGCTGTGGGACGGCCGTGGCGCGGACGAATTGCTCTGTTCAGGGTACGTGAGGGGGGCGGCCTGGACAGCTGATGTGGCCCCTGTGGCGACGGGCGCGGCGCGACGGGCGAGGCGGCGACGGACGACGGCCAGCGCAGCCTGGGCGTCGGGCACCCGCGCCGCCAGCATCACTGTCACGATGATCGGCACCATGATCAACCCGAGCACCAGCAGCCGCAACAGGGAACCGCCGCCGCCCCAGTTGCGCGTCAGCGACTCCAACCCGAACAGCTGGTCGACGACATGGGCGAGCAGCCCGGCCAGCAGCGACGCGGCGATGGTGACCAGGATCGAGCGCACCACCTGCAGGCTGATCAACCGTCCGCCCGGCGGATCGAGGTTGGCCCGCAGCAGGAAGTAGCCCACGGTGGCGCCGGCCAGAAAGCCCAAACCGTTGGCGGTGCCGAGATATCCGGCGACCAGATCGGGATCGTCGGTGAGGTGGGGGGCGAGCAGCGAGCCGATGATCTTGACCGCCGTGATCACCACGATCAGCAGGATCGGCGTCCACGGCTGCTGACGCGCGTAGAAGACCCGAAGCTGTAGCAGGACAAGCGCATACGGGATCAACGTGAACGCCGACAACGTGATGGCCATGCCGAGATAGCTGGCGTCGACTTCGCCGAAGTTGCCGTAGGCGAACAGCGCGGTGCCGATGGCCGGACCGCCGACCGTCATCAACGCCACGATGGGAATGAGCGTCACCATGGTGAGCCGGGTGGCCAGCGAAAGGTCGGCCAGCACCGCGGGCTGATCGTCGGCAGCGGCGTTGCGGCTCAACCGCGGCATCACGACGGTCAGCACCGTCACGCCGATCATCCCGAACGGCAACTGCAGCACCAACCAGGTGTAGTTGTAGATCGCGGGCCCGGAAGCCGCAGCGCCGCTGGCGATCCGGTTGCCGACGATCAGACCGATCTGGCTGATCAACACGTAGAGCACCATCGCCGCAGCCATCGCGCCGAACTGCTTCATCCGTTCGTCGACGCCCCACAGCGGACGCAGGCTGATGCGTTCACGCCGGATTGCCACCAGCAGCACCAGGACCTGGGTCACCGTCCCGAGCGTCATCCCGATGCCCAGCACCAGCAGCTTCGCGTTGCCCATGTGCACCGGGTTGAGCGAAAGTTCGCCAGGGACAATCAGATACAGGCCGAGCGTGGCCAGCGCGACGAGGTTGTTGCACACCGGCGCCCACGCGGGCGGCCCGAACACGTTGCGGGTGTTGAGGATCGCCATGAACACCGACGACAACCCGTAGAACAGCACCTGCGGCAGCAGCAGGTAGGCGAACGCGGTGGTGAGCCCGCGGTTGACCTCCGGATCGCCACCGAGCATGAGTCCCACCAGTGCCGGCGCCGAGGCCACCGACAGCGCGGTGGTGACCAGCAGCAGCGTCGTGGCCAACGTGACCAGGCGACGGATGAACGCGGTGCCGTTGTCGGGGTCGTCACGCTCGGCGCGCGCCAGCACCGGCACGAAGATCGCGGTGAAGGTCGCCTCGAGGACCAGCGCGGCGATCAGGTTCGGCAGCTGGTAGGCGACCGAGAACGCGCTCGACAGCGCCGCGCCGAGGATGGTTGCCAGCAGCACGATCCGGGCGAAGCCGGTGAGCCGACTGACCAGTGTCGCCACCGCCATGCCCCACGATCGGGAGACCACCGCGGCGTCGGAGAGCTCGGGCCGCCCGGCCCGGCGCCGGGGAGCGGGCCCACGGCTGAGCCGGGGCGGGGGTGGGC
>NZ_LZKP01000068.1 GCF_001672895.1 Mycobacterium sp. E740 | reverse complement strand
AGTCGACGCCGCTGTGCTCGGCGAACCGCCTGTCCTCGATCGAGACGATCGCGAGTTTCATCGTGTTGGCGATCTGCTCGCTGGGCACCTCGAACCGGCGCTGCGTGTACAGCCACGCGATCGGCTTGCCTGCGGCGTCGACCATCGTCGTCACCTGCGGGATGTCCTCTTCGACCAGCTGTGCCGACCCGTTGGCGACGATGTCGGAGGCCCGGTTCGACAACAGCCCGAATCCGCCCGCGAACGGAAACATCAGCGCAGATCGCCAACACGATGAAACTCGCGATCGTCTCGATCGAGGACAGGCGGTTCGCCGAGCACAGCGGCGTCGACTGGCAGGGCACGTTGACCGGGCTGTCCGGCTACCTCTCCGGCAACCTGTCCACCCGCGGCGGCTCGACCATCGAGCAGCAGTACGTGAAGAACTTCCAGCTGCTGGTCACGGCGCAGACCAACGCCGAGCGGCGAGCCGCAGTCGAGGTGACCCCGGCGCGCAAGCTGCGCGAAATGCGGATGGCGCTCACCCTCGACAAGACGTTCACCAAGGCCGAAATCCTCACCCGGTACCTCAACCTGGTCGGCTTCGGCAACGGCGCGTTCGGAGTGCAGGACGCCGCCCGCACGTACTTCAACATCAACGCGTCGCAGCTGAACTGGCAGCAGGCGGCGCTGCTGGCCGGCATGGTCCAGTCGCCCACCTCGCTCGATCCGTACGTCAACCCGCAGGGAGCGTTGCAGCGCCGCAATCTCGTGTTGGACACCATGATTCAACACCTCCCCCAGTACGCCGACGAGCTCAGCGCAGCCAAATCGGAGCCGCTCGGCGTCCTGCCCCGGCCCAACCAGTTGCCGGGTGGCTGCATCTCCGCCGACGAACGCGGCTTCTTCTGCGAGTACGTGCTGTCCTATCTGGCACGAGCCGGGATCGGAAAAGAACAGGTTGCGCGCGGCGGCTACCTGATCCGCACGACACTTGACCCGAAGGTCCAGGACTCGGTCAAGAGAGCGGTCGACAAGATCGCCAGTCCCACGCTGGACGGGGTCGCCAGCGTGATGAGCGTCGTCGAGCCGGGCAAGAAATCGCATCGCGTCCTGGCCATGGCCAGCAACCGGAAGTACGGTCTGAACGCCGACGCCGGGGAGACGGTGCAACCGCAGCCGTTCTCGCTCGTGGGCGACGGGGCGGGCTCCATCTTCAAGATCTTCACCACTGCCGCCGCGCTGGACATGGGCATGGGCATCAACGCCCAACTGTCCGTGCCGTCGTTTTTTCAGGCCAGGGGGCTCGGCAGCAGCGATACGCCGGGCTGCCCCAAGGAGACCTGGTGCGTCAGGAACGCCGTGGACAACTATCGCGGGTCGATGAACGTCACCGACGCCCTGGCCACCTCGCCGAACACCGCGTTCGCCAAGTTGATCCAGCAAGTCGGAGTGCCGCGCGCGGTCGATATGGCCGTCCGCCTGGGTTTGCGTTCCTATGCGGTTCCCGGGACGGCGCGGGCCTACGACCCGACGAGCAACGAGAGCCTGGCCGACTTCATCAAACGGCAGAACGCCGGCTCGTTCACCTTGGGGCCGTTCCAGCTCAACGGTCTCGAATTGTCAAATGTGGCAGCGACTTTGGGCTCTGGCGGCGTGTGGTGCCCGCCGAATCCCATCGACAAGATCATCGACCGGCACGGCAACGAGGTGACGGTGACAGCGGAGAGCTGTGGCCAAGCGGTGCCGGAGGGGCTGGCGAACACGCTTGCCAATGCGCTGAGCAAGGACGACAAAGGCGGCGGAACGGCGGCGGGCGCGGCCGCCTCGGTGGGTTGGGACCTGCCGATGTCGTCCAAGACGGGTACGACGGAATCCCACCGGTCGTCTGGGTTCGTCGGCTTCACCAACCGGTACGCCGCGAGCGTCTACGTTTTCGACGACTCGAACTCGCCGTCGGAGATCTGCTCGTTCCCGCTGCGAAAATGCTCGAGCGGTGACCTCTACGGCGGAAACGAGCCGGCGCGTACCTGGTTCGAGGCGATGAAGCCGATCGCCACCGACTTCGGTGAGGTGCACCTGCCGCCGACCGATCCCCGATACGTCGACGGGGGGCCGGGTGGCGACGTTCCCAATGTGTCCGGGATGAACCTCGACACGGCCCGCAAGCGACTCAAAGATGCAGGTTTCCAAGTCGCCGACAAGACGACGCCCGTCAACAGCACTGCACCGTATGGTGCCGTCGTCGGCACCACGCCGAGCGGAAGCACCATCCCGGGGTCCATCATCACGATCAACACCAGCACCGGGTTCGTACCCGCGCCGCCGCCGCCGCGTCGGGAAGAGCCCCCGCCACCGCCGGACGCGCCGGGTGGCCCTCCGCCGCCGCCTCCGGTGGATCCGATGACCGTTCAGTTGCCCGGGCTACCGCCGATCGTGCTGCCGGGGTTCGGCCCGCCTCCGCCGCCACCGCCCCCACCGGCGCCGCCACCGCCGCCGTAGGTCAGCCCAACGAGCGGTGGGTCACTCGCGCGTGAGTTGATCCGAGTCTGCGAACAGCAGCGTTCCCTCGTCGGTGACGACGGCCCAGCGCCGGGCGGGATCTGCGAAGTGGTTGTCGCCGATGTCGACTGCGCTCGTCGTCATCTCGCCGAAGTCCTCGACGATGACACCGCGAGCCTCGGTGTCGGTGTCCGGGTTGACGCGGACGCGAACGTCCACCGCGAACTCCGAGTCGTGGTCCTGCGCGCGATCAACAGCGTCCTGGTCAGCCACTGTCTCTCCTTGCAACCGTAATTAACGAGGAAGCCAGTGAATCACGATCTTTGAGAAGTGGTCGCGGAAACAGAGTTTTCCCGCGTGGACGGGCTGGCTGGTATGGGGTCACGCCGAAGTCGGAGACCAGAATCGAACACTCGAATCATGTTCAGGTCATGGACAAGTCGCGGTCGTCGCAGGATCGAGGCCGAACACCTCCACTGCCGCCAGTTTCCCCTTCAATTCGTGTGATCCCCGGCCGGTTAGACCGGGCGGTCGGCCGCCGAGGGCGTCGACGGTATCGCGTGTGAGCAGGATCGCGTCACCGGTTGTCTTGGTGAGTTGCTCGAGACGGGCAGCGACGTTGACGGTGTCTCCGATGAGCGTGAACTCGAGCTTGCCTCCGCCGCCGATGGTGCCGGCAATCACCACACCGGTGTTGATTCCGATGCCGATCCGAAGCTCATTGGCGAATCGGTCGGCCACCAGGCGGTGAATCAGAAGCGCGGCGTTCACCGCGGCATCCGCGTGATCGACGAGGTCGTTCGGGGCGCCGAAAACACACAGGGCGCCGTCGCCGAGGAACTTGTTGACGTGCCCACCGGCGTCGACGACGGCCGGCACGACAATCTCGAACAGCGCGTTGAGGCGGGTCACCGTGTCCTCTGCGGTGTGAGCTTCCGCGAACGGGGTGAAGTCGCGGATGTCGATGAACATCACCGTCACCTGGCGGCGCTCGCCGGTGAAGATGTCGTCACCCTGCTCGAGCAGGCGCGCCGCCAGGGCGGGGTCGACATAGGTGCCGAATGCTGCCTGAAGTCGTTGCCGCTCAGCCAATCCGGACTGCATGCGGTTGAAGGACGCCGCCAGCACGCCGAGATCGTCGTCCTGAACCACCGGCAGGCGGCAGCTGTAGTCGCCGGCCGCGACTCGTTCGGTGCCTTCGGCGAGATCGCGAATGGGGCGCAGGGACGGTGAGAACACGGCACCGACGGTGATCGGCACGCCGAAGAAAAGCGTCAACGCGCATCCGATCGCGACGGAGAGCAGAGGGTTCTCCCTGCCTCGATCGAGCACGGCGTCCAGCCAGGCGCCCGCGACAGCGAAGGCGCCGGCGACCGCGAGCACGGACAGGGTCGCCCTGGCGGCGAAGGTCGGGCGCGAGCGGGGCAGCGAGTCACCGAATCCGGTGTCACCGGCGAGGGCGAGCCGGGCCGGCCGCAACGCTCCTTCTACGAAGCTGTGAAAGCTGATCAGCATTAGGACCGTTCCGCTGACGGCGCCCATGATCCCGTACTGAGCCAGCCGCGACCCGGTCGCGCCGGCGATCGAACCGACAACGAGGAAAAGTACGGCTGCGAACACGGTGTTGCACACCACCCCACGGAGCGCCGTCGCCCGAGAATAGGTGTAGGTCGCTTCCAGCGCCCTCGCCCGATCGACCCCGCCGCCGGCCGCCCACCGGACCGCAAGGTGGATGCCGTTGCGGCCCGGAAGGATCATCCCGTAAGCCAAGACCGGCACGGCGACGATGGTTACAACGGCCGCCTCGACGTAGTGGCCGGACCTTTCGAAGGCGACAACGACGAACGCCATCAACAGGTACTGCGGCAGCATCACGCAGAAGGTGATCCCGAACATCACCCACGCGTACCTCGCCCCGTACCGGTCCCACGCCCACTGCCAGATGCGATCCATGCGGGGAGATTAAGCGTCCGATGTGCGAAAGCCATGGAAAAGGGCGCATCTCTGCGGCTCGAGCGGACGTCAGGCGCGCTAATTTGTACCGATGACCACGGCCTTTGATCTGCGAAGCTTGCCAGTGCCGGTTGTCCAAGCCGGCATGGGGCTTGTCGCGGGACACGAACTCGCCGCCGCGGTATCAGAGGCTGGGGGTCTCGGGACGATTGCTGGAGTGCGAGCGCCGATCTCCGCGGAGCTTGCCGCTGCGCGCCGACTCACCGGACGGCCGATCGCCGTCAACCTGCTGCTGCCGTTCGTCCGGCCAGGTGACGCCGAAGCGGCTGCCGCTGCAGACGTCGTCGTCACGTTCTGGGGTGCGCCCCGCCGGCTCGCCGGTAACACCTGGATCCACCAATGCGGATCGGTCGAGGAGGCGAAAGCCGCGGCGCGGGCTGGCGCCGACGCCGTCATCGCCCAGGGAGTGGAGGCAGGCGGGCACGTCCGCGGCACCACCCCGGCTCTGGAGTTGCTCGAACGAATCCGCGCCGCTGTGGCGATCCCGGTTCTCCTCGCCGGTGGGATCGTCGACGCCCAGGGTGTGCGGGCCGCGCTGGATCACGGGGCACTCGCTGCCGTCGTCGGCACTCGCTTTCTGGTCAGCGAAGAGAGCCGCGCCCACGCCGAATACAAGAGACGCTGTCTCGAGACCGATGAAACCGTCCTCACGGAACTCTTCGGCCTGGGTGGGCCCGATGCGCCACACCGCGTGATCCCGAATGCGGCAACCCGGCGCTGGTTACGCCACGACGAGCGAGGGCCCGGCTGGATCCGCAAGGCCAATCGCGCCCTTACCCGCGTCGTCACGGTGCTGCCGCCTGCAGTAGAGGATCGCGCGCTCAGGGCCCAACCGCCGCAATTACCGTTCTTGGTGCCCCAACCGCCGACCGAAGCCGATCCCGAGAACCTCGCCGACCGGCGACCTCTTTATGCCGGGGTGAACGTCGGGCGGATCGCGGACATCCCTCCCGCTGCAGAGCTTGTCAGCAGCCTCACCCCGTAGCCGGGCCTGTGTGTCGGCGAAGAAGTGTGCCCACAAAGGAAGCAGGCCAGGACTCATGGTCCTGACCTGCTTCGTCTCCTGTGGAGCTGCCGGGAATTGAACCCGGGTCCTACGGCATTCCCTCGAGGCTTCTCCGTGCGCAGTCCGCTATGCCTCTACTCGGATCTCCTGATCACGCGAACAAGTCAGGATGACGATCCCAGTCGCTGTTTGATGTCCCCACAGGTCCCGCGACCGAACCCGTGGGTGGGTCCCTCTAGCTGATGCCAGGATCCGGGCCGAGGGCGTTCCCGGGCTGACAGACTAGCTGTCGCTTAGGCAGCGAGAGCGTAGTCGCGCTGATTGGAATCGGCGCTTAATTGGTTGCAACGACGCTTACGGTGGTCTCTTGCCTGCACCGGCACGCTTCCCTTGATTCGATGCGCGAAGTCGAAACCGTTCAGCCCCTCGCATCCCCGCCGACTTTCGGCAGGACAATCCATGGTACGCGAGTACCAACCGCCGGCGCCAAGGGTTTATGCCCGTGTCGACCCGGGCGGGCGCTGATATCGCACGGCGAGTGTGAAGCTATGGCGAAAAACCGGCCTGCTTTTCGCCCTGTGTTCACACTCGGCGAGGCCGCCCGCGGTCAGATCACGTAGTTGATGTGCTCGATGACACGTCTGCCGACTCCCTCGTCTCCGCCGTAGGTGATCGCATCGGCATGCTGGCTCAGCGCGGTTCGTCCGCCGGCCAACCGCACAAACAACAACGCGTCGAGAGTGATGGTCGCGGTGGGCTCTGCGTCGCCGAAATCTTCGACCACCTTGGCGCGGCCCTCGACCGCCACGTTGATCGTCCTCGCCAGCGGACCGGTCAACACGAGCGACACCCGCGAGCCCTCCGGCGCACCGCCCAGCTTGCCGACCACGAAACCCATGCTGGCCGCCATCTCGTCGAGCGCGAGTTCGGCCGGCGCGCCGGTTGGGTCGGTGGCGGGCCGCTCGATCGCATCGCGAATGTCCAGCTCGTGCATCCAGCAGTCGAAGACCCGCACCCGCATGAACCGGCCGTACGTGTCCGGACCCGCGGGCGTCGCCGTGATGTCCTTCCAGTCGGCGTCGGATATCGCCGTCAACGCGTCGCGTCGTTCGGCGGTGACGGTTCGATAGCTGTCCATCAACTCGGCGGGACTGGCGTTGCGCAGCTTGCGCACCCAACGTTCGTTCATCGCGCCGATGTCGTTGCGCACGTGCTCGAGTGTCGAGACGTCTTCATCGGATTCCGGCGTGCCGACACCCTGCAGCATCGACTCGGTCCCGACGATGTGCGCGACGACGTCGCGCACCGACCACTCGGGCAGCGGCGTAGGCGCCTGCCACTGCGCTTCGGTCAAATCGCTGACGAGGGTGTCGATGTCGTTCCACACCGCGAAGAGGCCGGCGAGCACTTCGGATTTGTCGAGATGGGTCACCGGACGCGAAGGGCTGTTCACCGTCCCGACGGTAGCGCTCGCCGCCGGTGAGCGTGCGCACAATGCTGCTCGTAGGCGGTGTGTTGCGGAGCAGACCCGCACCCTCGCGAGAAAGGGGGGATTGAAATTGGCGGCCTCGGGGAAACCCGCCCCGGGAAAGCTAGCAGCGCACCGAAAGGCGGAGACGATGGCAACGTACGACCTGGAATCGCCAGCGCGCGACAGCAGTGTGGCCCGATGGCAGGGCATGCGGCGATGGTCGGCAGTACTCGGTTTGAGCGCGACTCTGGCGGCCGCTCCGCTCATGGCCGCCTGCAATTCGAGTGACAACAAGGATTCGTCGACCACCACCAGCAGCACCACGACCACCACATCGACGACGACGACACCGACCACCGCAACGACGGTCACCACGTCGCCCGCGAATGGCGGTTCGGTGCCCGGCGGAGCGACCGGAGGCGGCGGCTCCGAAGGTGGTGGCGGCTCGGTTCCCGGTGGACCCACCGGTGGCGGCGGCCCCGGTGGCGGCGGCGGAGGAATCCCCGGCGGCCCGACCGGTAGCGGCGGACCCGGCGGCGGCGGTGGTGGAATTCCGGGCGGCCCTAGCGGAGGCGGCGGACCCGGCGGTGGCGGCGGCTGCGTACCGGGAGTCGGCTGCGTTTCGGTTCCCTAAGTCGACGCACCTCTAGCGCGGCGGTCAGCGGCACGCCTGTGACGCTCGACCCATGCGAGCGACCCCGTTTGTACGCACTTCGGCGGCGTGTCGCTGTACAGACGCGGTCGCTCGCGCCGAAAGGTATTCAGGCCATGCCCTTGGCGCGACGGCCCAGCTCGCGAGTGATCTCGCGTTGGGCGTCGCGCCGGGCCAGGTCCTGGCGTTTGTCGCGCGCCTCTTTACCGCGGGCCAACGCCAGTTCGACCTTCACCTTGCCGTCGGAGAAGTACAGCGACAGCGGCACCAGCGTCAGGTTGCCGTCGCGGATGCGGCCGATCAGCTGATCGATCTGCTTGCGGTGCAACAACAGCTTGCGGTTCCGCCGCGGCGGGTGGTTCGTCCAGCTGCCGTGGTGATACTCGGGGATATGGACGTTGCGCAGCCACACCTCGCCGTCGTCGACGGTTGCGAACGCGTCGGCCAGCGACGCCTGCCCGTCGCGCAGACTCTTCACCTCGGTGCCGACGAGCTGGATGCCCGCCTCGAAGGTCTCCAATATCGAATAGTTGTGTCGCGCTTTACGATTCGACGCGACGACCCTGTTGTTGCTGGACCGCGACGGGTCCGCCTTCTTGGCCACCCCTACCTTCGGATGTAGAGCCGAAGCGTCACATAGGCAGTGATTCCCGACATCGCCAGGCCAAGGAACAACATCAACGGCGCACTGAAGTACAGCACGTCGGCGTAGTCGACCTTCGCGATCAGGTTCGCCTGATAGAACTGGTTCAGCGCGTTCTCCAGGAACAGCGCCCGCACCAGGATCAGCCCGACGATCGCGATGACGACACCGATCAGGGCGGCCAGCATCGCCTCCACCAGGAACGGCAACTGGGTGTACCAGCGACTGGCGCCGACGAGGCGCATGATGCCGATCTCCGTGCGCCGGGTGTACGCCGCGACTTGAACCATGTTGGCGATCAACAGCACCGCGCCGATCGCCTGCACCAACGCCACCGCGAACGCGGCGTTGCTGATCCCGTCGAGCACCGCGAACAACCGGTCGATCAGGTCCTTCTGGTTGAGCACGTTGAGCACGCCGGGCTGGCCGACCATCGCGTCGTCGAAGTCCTTGTGCTGCTCAGGATTATCGAGCTTGACGACGAACGACGCCGGGAACGCGTCGCGACCGGCGACGTCCTTGTACTGCGGGAACTTCTTGATCGCGTCGTCATAGGCCTCGTCGCGGTTCAGAAAGCGGACGGACCGCACGTCCTTGCGGTCCTCGATCTGCTGGCGCAGCGCCTTACAGGGGTCGGCGTCGCAGTTCGGGTCGTTGGCCGAGACGTCGTTGGTCAAGAAGACCTGGCTCTCGACGCGATCCAGGTAGATGTTGCGCGACTGGTCGGCGAGCCGCACGACCAGCAGGCCACCGCCGAACAGGCCGATCGAGATCGCCGTCGTCAGGATCATCGCCACGGTCATGGTGATGTTGCGACGAAATCCGGTGAGGACCTCGTTGATGAGGAAGCCGAAGCGCACTAGCGATCCATTCCGTAGACGCCGCGCTGTTCGTCGCGAATCAGCCGGCCGAGTTCGAGTTCGACGACCCGCTGGCGCATTGAGTCGACGATGTGGTGGTCGTGGGTGGCCATCAGCACCGTGGTTCCGGTGCGGTTGATCCGCTCGAGCAGATCCATGATGTCCTTGCTGGTTTCGGGGTCCAGGTTGCCCGTCGGCTCGTCGGCCAGCAGCACCAGGGGCCGGTTGACGAACGCCCGGGCGATCGCGACACGCTGCTGTTCACCGCCGGACAGCTCCGCAGGCAACCGGTTGGCCTTGCCGGACAGCCCGACCATCTCGAGCACGTCGGGCACCACGCGGTTGATCACCTCGCCGCGCTTGCCGATGACCTCGAGCGCGAACGCGACGTTCTCGAACACGGTCTTCTGCTGTAGCAGCCGGAAGTCCTGGAATACGCAGCCGATCACCTGGCGCAGGCTCGGGATGTGTCGGCCGGACAGCTTGTTGACGTGGAACTTCGACACCCGGATGTCACCGTGCGTCGGGCTGTCCTCGGCCAGCAGCAGCCGCATGAACGTGGACTTGCCCGAACCCGATGGGCCGATGAGGAAGACGAACTCACCCTTGTCGATCTTGACCGATACGTTGTCGAGCGCAGGCCGCGCAGAAGACTTGTACTGCTTGGTGACGTTGTCGAGGGTGATCATCACGGAAGGCCAGTGTAGCCGGGAAGCGGCTGTGCCCTATCTGGGCGGAGCCGTCGTGGTCGGCGGCAGCAGCTGCGGCAGCGCCGGCGGCGCCTCGGATGTGGTCGGCGTAATCGTCTCGGTGCTTTGCGGCGGCGGGCCGATACCGTCCGGGTCGGTCATCGTCGTCGTCGGGGTCCCGCTGGCCGGAGTTCCGGTAGGGCTCGTCGTCGTGGTGGTCGTGGGAGTAGTGGTCGTCGTGGTGGTGTACGTCGTCTCCGTGGGCCGTCGCACGTTGGTGCGCGGTACCCAGGTGTAGTTCGGGTCCGGCACGAACCCCGGCGGGACCACCGCGGGAGTGGGTGTCGTCGTCTCGGCAGGCGGCGGCTCGACGGACTGGCTCACCCAGAACAGCCCGATGAACGCGACGATGAGCACGATCGTCGACACGCGCATCCGACCGAAGCGGGCTTTCAGCCAGCTCGTCACTGCTTCTTCTCCGGCGCATTCGTCTGGTCCTGGGCCGGATGCGCGATCGCCGCGACCATCGGGTTCTTCCCGTCGGCGGGCGACGCGATGCCGCCGCGGCGCAGCGCACGGATGACGAGCACGCGAAGGCGGCGGCCGACTTCGAACTGCTTACCGGGCAGCGTCCGCGCGACCATCCGCAGATTGACGGTGTCGAGCTCGATGCTCTCCACCCCCATCAGCTGCGGCGCGTCGAGCAGCAGATCGCGCAGTCCCGGTTCCTCGTACGCGCTGTCGGCGACCTGGTGCAGCAGATCGTTCACCTCGTTGAGGTCGGCCGACGTCGGGACGGGAATGTCGATGACCGCACGCGCCCAGTCCTTCGACAAGTTCACCGACTTGACGATCTGGCCGTTGGGGATCGTCATCATCTCGCCCTCGCTGGACCGGAGCTTGGTGACCCGCAACGTGACGTCCTCGACCGTGCCCTCGGCCGGAGCGGACACACTGGTGACCGTCAGTGCCACGAGATCGCCGAAGCCGTACTGCTTTTCGGTGATGACGAAGAAGCCGGCCAGCAGGTCCTGCACAAGGCGCTGCGCACCGAAACCGAGGGCGGCGCCCAGTACCGCGGCGGGTGCCACCAACGAGCCGATCGGGATCGCGAGGATGTCGGTGATCTCGACCAGCACGATGACGAACAGCAGCGCGACCGAAACCCAGGAGATCACCGATGCGACGGCCTGGCGATGCTTGGTGCTCTCCGAGCGCACCAGCTGATCGCTGCCGATGTACTCGGCGTCGAGGCGGCGCACGATGCGGACGGCGGCCCAGTTGATGAACCGGGCGGCCAGCACCGCACCGATCAGCAGCAGCGCGATCCGCAGTCCGCGATCGAGAATCCAGACGCCGATATCGCCGGACCAGAACCCGTGCCAACGACCGGCGAAGTCGAATGCGAGCAGCCTGCTATCCGTCATTTTGGCTCTTGCGCCAACGGATTCCGGCTTCGAGGAAACCGTCGATGTCCCCGTCGAGCACCGCGGCCGGGTTGCCCACCTCGTACTCGGTGCGCAGGTCCTTGACCATCTGGTAGGGATGCAGCACGTAGGAACGCATCTGGTTGCCCCACGAGCTGCCGCCGTCGCCCTTGAGGGCGTCCATCTCCGCGCGCTCCTCTAATCGCTTGCGTTCCAACAACTTTGCCTGCAAGACCCGCATGGCCGACACCTTGTTCTGCAGCTGCGACTTTTCGTTCTGGCAGGTCACCACGATACCGGTCGGGATATGGGTGAGACGAACCGCCGAGTCGGTGGTGTTGACCGATTGGCCGCCCGGGCCGCTGGACCGGTAGACGTCAACGCGCACATCGCTTTCCGGGATGTCGATGTGGTCCGTGGTGTCGACGACGGGCAGCACCTCGACATCGGCGAACGACGTCTGCCTGCGGCTCTGGTTGTCGAACGGGCTGATGCGCACGAGCCGATGGGTGCCCTGCTCGACCGATAGCGTGCCGTAGGCGAACGGCGCATGCACCGCGAACGTCGCGCTCTTGATCCCCGCTTCCTCGGCATAGGAGGTGTCGAACACCTCGACCGGATAGTTGTGCTGCTCGGCCCACCGGACGTACATCCGCATCAACATCTCGGCCCAGTCGGCGGCGTCCACCCCGCCGGCGCCCGAGCGGATGGTGACGACGGCTTCGCGCTCGTCGTACTCGCCGGACAGCAGGGTGCGCACCTCCATCGCCTCGATGTCCTCGCGCAGTTTCGTGAACTCGGCGTCGGCTTCGGCGAGCGCTTCGGCGCTGCCTTCCTCCATCGCCAGCTCGTAGAGCACCGGCAGGTCGTCGACGCGCTGGCGAAGTTCTTCCACCCGCCGCAACTCGCCCTGGGTGTGCGACAACTCGCTGGTGACCTTCTGTGCGCGAGTTTGGTCATCCCAGAGATTCGGGTCGGACGCCTCATGCTCGAGCTTCTCGATGCGACCGCGAAGGCCCTCGACGTCGAGCACCCGCTCCACCGTGGTCAGGGTGGAGTCGAGGGCGGCGAGGTCGGCTTGACGGTCAGGATCCACGGGAGTTCAGGTTACCCGTGAGCAGTTTGACGCCGGTTCTCACGACTGGCGGCACTGAAGCAGGTGGGCGATCTAGCATCGGGTTGGTAATCAGCCCGGCCCCACGCGACAGCCCCTTGCGCGAGGCCGGGCGTCGACAGAAAGCTGTGTATGCGCCCATACCACGTGGCGATCGTCGGCTCAGGGCCTTCGGGTTACTTTGCCGCGGCGTCGTTGTTGAAGTTCGCCGACTCTGCCGCCGACGACGGCCAGAAGAGAGACGTGCGCGTCGACATGCTGGAGATGTTGCCGACGCCATGGGGTCTGGTGCGCTCCGGCGTGGCACCCGACCATCCGAAGATCAAGTCCATCAGCGCCCAGTTCGAGAAGACCGCGCTGGACCCGCGATTCCGGTTCTTCGGCAACATCGCGGTCGGTGAGCATGTGCAGGCCGCCGAGCTGGCCGAGCGCTACGACGCGGTGATCTACGCCGTCGGCGCGCAGTCCGACCGTTCACTCGGCATTCCGGGCGAGGATCTGGCGGGCAGTGTCGCCGCCGTTGACTTCGTCGGTTGGTACAACGCGCACCCGCACTTCGAGGAGATCGCGCCGGACATCTCGAGCGGTCGGGCCGTGGTCATCGGCAACGGCAACGTCGCGCTCGACGTCGCGCGGATCCTCGTCACCGATCCGGACGTGCTGGGCGCGACGGACATCGCCGACCACGCATTGAAGTCACTTCACGACCGCGGGGTGGAGGAAGTACTGGTCATCGGTAGGCGTGGTCCGCTGCAGGCACCGTTCACCACGCTGGAGCTGCGTGAGCTCGGCCAGCTCGAAGGCCTCGGCGACGTGGACATCATCGTGGATCCCGACGACTTCGCCGATATCACCGACGAGGCCCTCGAAGCGGCGGGCAAGACCGTACGCAACAACATCAAGGTGCTGCGCGGTTACGCCGAGCGGACGCCCAAGGACGCCAAGCGACGCATCGTGTTCCGGTTCCGGACCTCGCCGATCGAGCTCAAGGGCGACGGCCGCGTGGGGTCCATCGTGCTGGGTCGCAACGAGTTGGTCGACGACAACGGCCGCATCGTCGCCAAGGACACCGGTGAGCGCGAGGAGGTGCCCGCGCAGCTGGTCGTACGCGCCGTCGGTTACCGCGGCGTGCCCACTCCCGGACTGCCGTTCGACGAGCGCAACGGCACCATCCCGCACGCCGGAGGCCGCATCGAGGGTAGCCGCAACGAGTACGTCGTCGGCTGGATCAAACGCGGACCCACCGGCGTCATCGGCAGCAACAAGAGCGACTCACAGGAGACCGTCGACACGCTGATCGCGGACCTGTCCGGCGCAGAGCTGGCCGATCGCGACGCCGACCACTGCGAGCGGTTGGCGCAGTGGCTGGTCGAGCGGCAACCGAAGGTCATCACCGATGACCACTGGCGGGTGATCGACGAGTACGAACGGTCCGCCGGTGAGCCGCACGGCCGGCCGCGGGTGAAGCTGACGAGCGTCGCGGAGATGCTGCGGATCGGGCACGGCTAGTACGGCGGCGGTCCTTCAGCCGGCGGAGCTGACGGCGCGAAGCGCCAGTTGTCCGGGTTCTTCGGCGAGTACACGACCGGGAACAACTGACCCATCGTCGGCCAGTTGTCGACGTCGACCTCGAGGCGCTGGTACACCACATGCTCATTGACCGTGGGGCCGTTGATGACGCCGGTGATGGTCACGTACTGCGGCCCGGTGACCTCGGTGGGCCGCGGGCTGACGCCGGTGACCAGCAGCTGACCCGACGGCCAGTCCGGCGGTGTGCCGCTGCGGCGCATCAGCATCGGTCTTGCGAGCAGCACGAGAGCGCCGATCAGCAGCAGTATCACCGCGAATTCCCACACACCGACATGGTAGGACGACAGACATGAGTTCCCCCGAGGTGAACGCGGACGATCTGACGCTGGCGCTGGCGTTGGCCGACGAGGCGGATGCGCAGACCATGGCCCGCTTCGGTGCGGTGGACCTCGTCGTCGAGACCAAACCCGATCTGACGCCGGCCACCGACGCGGACCTCGAGGTGGAGTCGATGATCCGCCGCCGGTTGAGCGAGGCCCGCCCCGACGATTCGGTGTTCGGCGAGGAGTTCGGCGGGACCAGGCAGTTCGCGGGCCGGCAGTGGGTCGTCGATCCGATCGACGGCACCAAGAACTTCGTGCGCGGAGTGCCGGTGTGGGCGACGCTGATCGCATTGCTGAACGACGGCATCCCGGTGCTGGGTGTCGTGAGCGCGCCTGCGCTGCAGCGACGTTGGTGGGCGCTGGCGGGTCAGGGCGCGTTCGCGCGGGTCGACGGGTCGGCGCAGCGACGGCTGCACGTGTCGAAGGTCGACGACCTGGGTTCGGCGAGCCTGGCGTTCTCCAGCCTCTCGGGCTGGGCCGAGCTCGGCATCCGCGATCGGTTCGTCGCGCTCACCGACGAAGTGTGGCGGGTGCGCGGATACGGCGACTTCTACAACTACTGCCTCGTCGCCGAGGGTGCGGTCGACATCGCGATGGAACCGGAGGTCTCGACGTGGGACTTGGCTCCACTCGACGTGCTGGTGCGGGAAGCCGGCGGCCGGTTCACCAACCTCGCCGGCGAGCCGGGGCCGCACGGCGGCAGCGCCGTGGCGTCGAACGGGCTGCTCCACGACGCGGTGCTGCGCCGGCTGTGAGTTGGGCAACAACTTACTCGTAAGTCAGTTCTGCATACCTTACTCTGGAGTCAGTTCGGCGAGCTCGAACCTCATCCCCACTAAGCGAGGCAGTCGACATGACCAATACCCTGCCGTCGAAACGCGGATCCAAGCCGAAGCGAACGGACAAAGAAAGCGCTGTCGGGCTCAAGAAGCACAAGCGCTCCGCGACCGATCTCGGCCTGGCGATCGTCACACCCTTGGTCGGCCAGGAGTTCCTCGACAGGTACAACCTGCGCGATCCGCTCAACCGCGGACTGAAGTACGGCGTCAAGCAGGTGTTCTCGGTCGCCGGTGCCGCCAACCGCCAGTTCAAGCGAGTGTCGGCCGGCCAGAGCGGACCGACGCGCCTGAAGAAGAGCGGATCGGACTATTTCGACCTCACCCCCGACGACGAGCAGAAGATGATCGTCGAGACGGTTTGTGAGTTCGCCGACGGGGTCATCCGTCCGGCCGCACATCACGCCGACGAGGCCGCCGACTACCCGGAGGACCTGGTCGCGCAGGCCGCCGAACTCGGTATCACGGCGATCAACGTGCCCGAGGACTTCGACGGCATCGCAGCCCATCGCGCCGCCGTGACCAACGTGTTGGTGGCCGAAGCTCTGGCGTACGGCGACATGGGACTCGCGCTGCCGATCCTGGCCCCCGCGGGTGTGGCGTCGGCCTTGACGCACTGGGGCAGCGCCGACCAGCAGGCCACCTATCTCAAGGAGTTCGCGGGTGAGAACGTCCCGCAGTCGTGCGTGGCGATCGCCGAGCCCCACCCGCTGTTCGATCCGACCGCGTTGAAGACGACGGCCGTGCGCACCCCCAGCGGTTACCGCCTCGACGGCGTCAAGTCCCTGGTACCGGCGGCCGCCAAGGCCGAATTGTTCGTCGTCGCAGCACAACTCAACGGCAAGCCGGCGATGTTCATCGTCGAATCGTCGTCGAAAGGGCTGAGCGTCACACCCGATCCGGGCATGGGCATCCGCGGTGCGGCGACCGGCCAGGTGGGGCTGGACGGCGTCACCGTGCCGCTGTCGGCGCGGCTCGGCGAAGACGCCGCTACCGACGAGGACTACTCCGAGGCGATCGCGCTGTCGCGCCTCGGGTGGGCGGCGCTGGCCGTCGGTACATCGCACGCGATGCTCGACTATGTCATCCCGTACGTGAAGGAACGCCAGGCGTTCGGCGAGCCGATCGCGCACCGCCAGGCGGTGGCTTTCATGTGCGCGAACATGGCGATCGAGTTCGACGGGCTGCGGCTGATCACCTGGCGCGGCGCATCGCGCGCCGATCAGGGGCTGCCGTTCGCCCGGGAAGCGGCGCTGGCCAAGCGGCTGGGCACGGACAAGGGCATGCAGATCGGCCTGGACGGTGTGCAACTGCTCGGTGGTCACGGCTACACCAAGGAACACCCGGTCGAACGCTGGTACCGCGATTTGCGCGCCATCGGTGTGGCCGAGGGCGTCGTGGTCATCTAGGTCTTACGAG
>NZ_LZKP01000067.1 GCF_001672895.1 Mycobacterium sp. E740 | reverse complement strand
ACACCGGCGTACACATCGTGGTTCACCCGCGTGCTTGCTTGGCTCGTCGACTACATCCCGATCTTCGTCCTGCAGGGCATCGGTTACGCGTTGCTGCTCGGCACCCAGGAAACTGTCTGTGTCACCGACTCTTCCGAGTTCGAAGTGGGCGAATTCTGCCAGCTGCAGGATTCGATGGTGGGCCAACTCTCGATCCTCGTGACGTCGCTGCTCGCGCTGATCTACGTGATCTGGAATTACGGATACCGCCAGGGGACAACCGGCTCCAGCATCGGCAAGTCGATCCTGAAGTTCCAGGTGGTCAGCGAAAAGACCGGCCAGCCAATCGGTTTCGGTATGTCCGTCGTGCGGCAGCTGGCGCATATCATCGACGCAGCCATCTGCTATATCGGGTACCTGTTCCCGCTGTGGGACGCCAAGCGGCAGACGATCGCCGATAAGATCATCAGCACCGTCTGCCTGCCGTTGCAGAGCCAACCCGAAAGGTCACATGTCTGATCAGCCGCCGCCCCCGCCGGGAGACTATCCGCCGCCGCCGGGAGGGTATTCGCCTCCGCCTCCGCCTCCGCCCGGCGGTTACCCGCCACCGCCTCCACCGGGTGGTTATCCACCGCCTCCGCAGCAGGGCGGCTACCCGCCTCCGGGACCAGCCGGCTTCCCGCCGGCGGGCGGCTACCCGTCGCCGGGCGGTCCGGGTTCCCCTGGCGCGCAGCAATACAGCGTCGGCGACGCCTTCTCGTGGGCCTGGGGCAAGTTCACCGCCCACGCTGTCCCGTTGATCGTCGCGACGCTGGTATACGGAGTCATCACCGTTCTGCTGCAGGCGCTGATCGGCGTCTTGTCGACGATGGTGGGTGACGAGTCGGCGACTTACCTGTCGGACGGCGGCAACGTCCTGTTCTCCTACGATCTGTCCACCCCTGC
>NZ_LZKP01000066.1 GCF_001672895.1 Mycobacterium sp. E740 | reverse complement strand
CAGCAGCCATCGCCACCACCACCCGCTCCAACCGCCCAATCAACCCCTCAACACCAACAGCATCAAACACATCGGTGCGGAACTCGACGGTCCCAGCGATGCCGGCGGGCTCGCCCTGCTCGCCGAAGCGCTCGGCCATGGAGAACGTCAAATCCATTCGCGCCGTGTGGGTTTCGGCGGGCAGCGGGGTGACGTCGAGGTCGCCGAGGGTCAGCCCGGCGTGATCGCCGTCCTGCCCGGCCAGGTTCTGCCAGGCCAGCATGACCTGGACCAGCGGGTGATGCGCGAGGCTGCGGGTCGGGTTGAGCCGCTCCACCAACACCTCGAAGGGGACATCCTGGTGGTCGTACGCGGCCAGGCTGCGCGCGCGCACATCGCTGAGCAGTTCGGCGACACTGGGATCGCCGGCCAGCTCGATCCGCAGCACCAGCGTGTTGACGAAGAAGCCCACCAGGCCGTCGAGCGCAGGATCGTTACGCCCGGCGATGGCGAACCCGATCGCCACGTCGTTGCTGGCGCTGAGCTTGGAGAGCAGTAGCGCAAGCGCCGCTTGCATCACCATGAAGGTGGTCGCGTCGTGTTGGCGAGCGATCCGCGAGATCTGCTGCTGCAGTTCTGCTGACCACTCGAACGACACCGAAGCTCCGCGGTAGTCGGCCACCGCCGGGTAGGGCCGATCGGTGGGCAGCTGCAGCCGCTCGGGCAAACCGGCCAGCGCCTGCTCCCAGTAGGCCAGCTGCCCGGCGATGCGGCTTTCGGGGTCGTCCAGATCGCCGAGCTGCTCGCGTTGCCACAGCGTGTAGTCGACGTACTGCACCGGCAGCGGCACCCACTGCGGGGCTTCGCCGGCGGACCGGCTGGCGTACGCCGCGCCGAGGTCGGCCACCAGTGGAGTGACCGACCAGCCGTCGGCGGCGATGTGGTGCACCACCGCAACCAGCACGTGGGTGTCTGCTGCCACCCGGAAAAGCGTTGCGCGCAAAGGTATTTCGGTTGCGAGGTCGAATGGGCGACGCACCACCGCGTCGATGGCCTCACGGAGTTCGGCCTCTGGCCATCCGATGGCGTCGACGACGTCCCAGCCCAGGTCGGCCTGCTCGACGGGAACGACGAGCTGCTGCGGGACCCCGTCGGCCGCCACGAACAGGGTGCGCAGGCTTTCGTGCCGGCCCGCCACATCGGCCAGCGCTTGGCCCAAGGCCTCGGCGTCGAGGCGACCGTCCAGTCGCAACGCCACCGCCATGTTGTAGATCGCCGACGGCCCCTGGAGCTGGTCGACGAACCACAACCGGTTCTGGGCGAACGACAACGGCACCACCGCGGGACGGTCGACCGCCACCAGCGGGTCGAGCCCGGCGCCTTCCGCGCCGACGCGCGGGGCCAACTCGGCGACTGTTGGCGCCTCGAACAGGGCGCGCACCGACAGTCCGGCACCCAGCCCGGAGTTGATCGCGGCGATCACCCGCATCGCGGACAGCGAATCCCCACCCAGGTTGAAGAAGGAGTCGTCGACGCCGACTCGCTCGACGCCGAGCACCTCGGCATAGATGCCGGCGAGGATCTCTTCGGTCGGGGTGCTCGGGGCGCGGTACCGATCGGCGTCGGAGTACTCCGGTGCCGGCAGTGCGCGTCTGTCGAGTTTGCCGTTCGGTGTCAGCGGCAGCGCGTCGATCACGACCACCGCGGCCGGCACCATGTACGCCGGCAACCGCTGCCCCAGCGCGGCGCGCGCCGCGGCCGGATCGGCCGTACCGGTGATGTAACCCACCAGACGCTTGTCACCGGGACGGTCTTCGCGCGCGATCACCACCGCCTGCGCGACCCCGTCGCACGCAGCCAGCGCCGCCTGCACCTCGCCCAACTCGATGCGGAACCCGCGAATCTTGACCTGCTCATCGGCGCGGCCCAGATACACCAGCTGACCATCGGCGTCCCAGCGCACCAGATCCCCGGTGCGATACATCCGATCCCCCGGGCCGCCGAACGGACACGCCACGAACCGCGAC